>CAXTRN010000207.1:0-6446 GCA_964246645.1 uncultured Acidobacteriaceae bacterium | reverse complement strand
AGGAAGTCTTTTTGCGACTGGGCGCGCACCAGCGTGGGATAGCGCAGGCCATCGTGGTAGTCGAGGTCGATGTTTTTCACGTAGCTCTCGGTTTGCACGATGAGATGAATGGGCGCGGTGTCTGTTTTGGAGCGTTGGATTGCTTCCGTCAGGGTGTCGACGTTGGCGATGCGACCGTTCACGGCGAGGATCTTCTGGCCAGGTGCGAGCTTGACCTTGTCGGCAGGGCCGCCCCAGCGGACGTCGTAGAGGGTGCCATCTGCGCCGATGTGCAGGCCGAGGCTGTACCAGAAGTCGAGCCGCCCGCCGGCACCAATGCCACGACGGCCGACTGAAAGGACTTCCGCAGACTCGGAAGGGTGGTCCTGATAGACGAGCTTGTAGCCGCCCCGGGTGATGCCCACCAGGTCGACCTGCGAATTGACCAGATCGACGCGCTGATGCAGGAAGCCGGCCCAGTCGTATTTCACGACCTGGTTCAGGTCGCGGATGAGTTCGTCGCGCGTGTAGGTGACGATCCCTGGACCGGTGTTGCCATTTTTACCGAGAAAGATACGCTCGAAGTCCGTGAGCGATTTTTGATCGTTGGTCAATTGCCGGATGAGCGTGTCGGCATCGAGCCACAGGAGTTCGCCTTCCTGGTAGTAATCCTGCCCGCGCTTCCAATTGGACCAGGCGGGGCTGCCGCCGCGCAGAATGCTGGCCGCAAGCGCGGTGTCATCGGTAGAGCGCCATTGACGGCCGGACTTGTACTCAAGTTGCGCGGCGGAGATGGCGAGGATTTCGCGGTATTGCTGCTGGGATTTCAGGCCCGAGCGAGCGGCCAGCACATTGCCGAGATACTGCGTCATGCCCTCGTACACCCAAAGCAGTTCACCAACTTCGGGCTTGGAAAAATCGGTCTGGTAGAGAGTCGAGGGGCGACGGTATTTGCCGTTCCAGGAGTGCGTGAACTCGTGCGCGAGGAGGTCCGATTCGCCGAGTTGATGGCGTTTATCGGAAAAACCGAGCTCGTCGATACCGTTGTCGGAGCTTTGGCCGTGCTCGAGGCCTTCCCCGCCGGCGACGTCGGAAAGTGTGAGCAGGAAGTGGTACTGGTTGTAGTGATGCGAAGCGTAAGCCGCGCCTGCTTCCCGCACCAGATTGGAAACCTCGCCGAGCAGTTCCGGACGAAGATTGGAATCGTCCGGGTCATCGGAAACAACGTCGATGAAGTGCTTGGGCGTGACCTCGGGCGCGAGAGGGAACTCGTGGAAGTATTGCCCGGCGATGATCGGGGAATCTTCGAGCTGTTCGACGTTTGTCGGCTGATATTGAATGGTGCCCCCCGGCTTGGTGTTGGCGTCGAAGGGAGTCACGGGCAGAAGTGCGGTGCCGATGCCCCAGCCCGCGGGAACCGTGACGCTGGGCTGGATGGGGATCTCGCGTACCGGGGTGTGGGCCGGGTAAAGCAATAGCTTTTCCCACTCAAGCACGGCCATCTTGTCGGAAGCACGTGAAAGCACAATGCAATCCAGATGAACGTGCAGCGTGGCAACGCCTTTGGGCACATCGACGTGAAAGGCATACAGATCGACGTCATCGCGACGCCACGGGATCGGCTTGCCGGCGACGCTGAAGACCACACCGGTGATGTCTTCCGCAGGACCGGTGGGCCGGTGATTGCCGGGGATCCACTCCGGCGTGGTGAAGGTGTTCGGCCCGGCTTTGACCGGCAGATCGATCTCAGCGTGATAGAGCTTGCGCGGTGCTTCGGAAAGGTCGGCGGTGATCCGAATCGGTTGCTGTGCCGCGAGCGGCAGCGCCAAAGCGAGTGTGGAAGCAAGAACGAGCGGTGCCGGCAACAGCGCTGGGAAAGAAAGCTTGGGCATTACTGAGCGAGACCTCTTGAAATCTCAAGAATGTGAACAGCGAATAAACAAGAGCATACGCGAGGCTGTGGCGGAAACGGTCGCATCCCGTGCAAAGCTGGCACTCGCATCGAACCGTTCCGCCATAGCTTGCTTGTAAGAAGCTGGACCGCGCGGTCTTACTCTGCTTTTAAGGCGGTTTCGATGGCTTGCACCAATTTTGGGTCGTCCGGTGTGAGGTCCGGGGCAAAGCGTGCAAGAACGCTTCCATCGCGCCCGATAAGGAATTTTTCGAAATTCCACAGCAGTTCCGGCAATGCGTTAGGGCCGGGAAGATTGTTCTTTGCGGCGTAGCTCGCAAGATGATCGCGCAGCGTATCCCCGTTGGCGATGCGCTCCGGCCGAGCCTCGATCAGCGCAGTGTAGAGCGGATGCTTACCGGCGCCGGTGACCGCGATCTTTGAGAACAGGGGAAAGCTTACCGGGTATTCCGTAGAGCAGAACCTGGCAATCTCCTCATCCGTTCCCGGCTCCTGGCCGGCAAAGTCGTTGGCCGGAAAACCCAGTACTGCGAAGCCCTGCTTTTGAAAGCGTCCGTACAGCGATTCGAGCGCGGTGTACTGCGGCGTGAGACCGCATTTGGAAGCGACGTTCACAATCAGCAGCACTTTGCCGGTAAAGGTTTCCAGGGTGGTGGGCTTGCCATCCAATGTGGTGAGAGGAACCGTGAAAAGGGTAGACATGCCTCCATTATGGCTGGTGTTGCGCATGCTGCCTTGTTTTGCCTGCGGGATTTCACCTTGCCTTTCCGCCTTCATGAGAGCATAAGGAGCGGAGGTGCCCATGTTCGAAGCCAAAGAGCTGGAAGCGATTCCCGTGCTAGCCTGCCTGCCGGAAAGTCAGCGCAACCAGATTGCGCAGGTGGCCGCTGATATGCGTTTGTGCGCCGGCGAGTGGCTCCTCCGTGAAGGTGAAATGCCCTGGTTTTATGTATTGATCGAGGGCCAGATCGAGGTCCTCAAAGATTATGATGGGCGTTCGCAGGTTGTGAATCAGTACAAAGTGGGGGATTATTCCGGGGAACTGCCCTTGCTTCTAGGCTCCCCTTCCATGGCTGCCCTCCGGGCCAAGGTGCCTTCCCGCGTTTTGCGACTGGACCGCCTGCAGTTCAAGGAGATGATCGACAGCTCTCCTGAGTGCAGTGCGCTGATCATGCAAACAATGATGGAGCGTGTCACCAGGATCCAGAACTATGTTCTGGAAAATCCAGGCGCGCGGGTGCTTGTGGTTGGTTCGCAATATGACGTCGATTGCCGGGATATCCGCTCATTTCTTTCCAGCAACCGCATTCTGTTTGAGTGGGTCGATCGCGACCGCGAGCCGGACCGTGTGCCTGCGTGCATGCCGCGCGAGATGGAAGGACCGGCGGTGGTCATCGACCGGCATCATTGTGTGCAGCAACCGCCGACGGTGCGCAAGGTGGCGGAGGCCCTGGGTTTCCGCACCGCACCCAAGGATGACCACTACGATGTGATCGTGGTCGGCGCCGGGCCGGCGGGTTTGGCGGCATCGGTGTACGGTGCCTCGGAGGGCCTGCGCGTGCTGCTCATTGAGCGCTCGACGGTGGGCGGACAGGCAGGTACGTCGTCGCGCATCGAAAACTACCTGGGATTTCCGGGCGGTATTTCCGGGGACGAGCTCAGTGAACGCGCGGTGAAGCAGGCGACGCGGTTCGGGACCGAGATCGGGATGACGCGTGAGGTGCGGAACATCTTCCCGCTTAAGCAGGGATACTGCGTCGAGCTGGATGGAGACGACCGGGTGACGACCCGTACGGTGGTGTTGGCGACGGGGGTGGATTGGCGGCGGTTGGAAGCGGAAGGGATCGACCGTCTGCAGGGCCGGGGCGTTCTGTACGGAGCTTCACGCATGGAGTCGTCCACCGTGGTGGGCAAGGATGTCTTTATCGTCGGCGGCGGCAACTCGGCCGGGCAGGCGGCGATGTTTTTCGCCAGCTATGCGCGTTCGGTGACGATGGTGGTTCGCGGCGCAGGGTTGAGGATGACGATGTCGCAATATTTGATCGAGCAGCTTGCGCACCGGCCGAATGTACGCATAGAACCATTCACGCGGGTTGTTTCCGTGAGTGGGGAAAACTACCTGGAAACGGTATGCACCGCCGCGCGTGGGCAAGCGCCGCAGGAACGCAGGGCAGATGCCTTGTTCATCATGATCGGCGCCGATGCGCAGACCGATTGGCTACCGGATCAGATGTTGCGGGATGAGCGGGGCTACGTGTGTACCGGGCGTGATCTGCCGGAGGGCTCCTGCGGAGATCGGCAACCGTACCTGCTGGAGACCAACCTGCCGGGCTTTTTCTGCGTGGGCGACGTGCGGCATGACTCGATCAAACGGGTGTCGTCGAGCGTGGGCGAAGGCTCGATGGCGATCGCGTTTGTGCATCAATATTTGGCGATGCAGGATCAGGGTGCTGCCGTCGCGGCACGCTGATCCTGCATCGCTGATAACGAGCCGTCGCCGGCGGAAACCAATAGCTGAGACGCCTAGGTAGCTTTGCGCTGGAAGTTGGCTTTCTTGCCCGAAAGGGTGCTTTTATCGCGAAAGGTGGCGTTGGAAGCGTTCGCCACAGGTTTGCTACCGGTGGCGGCGTGGGCGGCTTTGTCGCGCAGCGCCTGCAGCTTCTGCTCTTTGGGGCTCAGGCCTGTTTTGCGGACGGGTGCGGCTGGTTTGGCAGGCAGATCAGTCATACTCTGATTTTCTCATGCGCGCGGGATGTCGAAGCTGTTTTGCGGCTCAGGCGGCAGTGCTAGGCCGCCTTGCCTTCGCTTGCCTGACCGACCACCGCCAGCGGGGTGGGCCTTGCAAACTCTGCGGGATTTGCCGATACGGAACGTGCCGCAGGACGGCTCTGGGGCATGCCGACCAGCCAGCCGAGGGCCGGTTGACTCGCAATGAGCTTTGTTACCAGCAACGACAGCAGGTACGCGCCGACCAGCACCGTCGCCCAAAGCACGACGCAGCCCAATCGGTTCGCCGCGAAACGGTGGACGGTGGGAACGAAGATATGGACTTTGAGGACACGCCACAGGCACGAAAGCACAAGCGAATGGCTCAGATAGATGCCAAACGTATCTTTGCGGACATTAACAAAGCGCGGCCATGTCGCCGTTGGGAACTTGTAAATCAACAGAACCGTGCACAAAGAGAAGATCTGATTGCTGAGCCGAAGAGAGTTTGTGGCATCGAGCACATGCCTGTGGTGAAGGAACTGCGCCTCACCATAGGCGAGCAAGCCGGTAACAAGAACCGCGAAGGATAGCTGGAAAAAGGAGATGTGCGCCAACCACCCATCGAAGATTCTTTGTTTCCGCGCCGCAAAGACACCCAGCCAAAGGTAAAAAACAAACCCCAGGAGAGCTTCAGTGTGTGCGCTGGGCAGCCAGGACATGTAGATGTTTACTGCATAAAAGAGGCTGAGGGCGAGCAGAACGGCACCGAAGCCCAGGTTTTCGTGCCACCGGCGAAACACCAGCAAGATCGCCATGGAGATCAACAGATTGGGAACGAACCAGAAAGCAGTCGACGTGAGGGTATAGAAGAGCCAGTGGCCGAGGTCCTGAAAGAACGGTTGATTCGCGCCGAAGGTAAAACGATGATGCGCGAGATCGGTGGCCAGCAGACCGGCAACCATCGCGGCGACCCAGAACGTCCATGGAAAAAAGATTCTTTGAATGCGTCGGCCCAGATACCGCAAAGGCTGGGATGTTTCAAGACCGCGACCCGCTAGAAAGCCGGACATGAGAAAGAAAGCGATGGTGCCGAACTTGAGCGGCGTCAGCAGGAGCCTGTTGACGCCTGGCCGGGAAAAGCCGCTCTGATCAAAAACCGCGGTGCTATGAATGGCAACAACAGCAAACATCGACCAAAAACGTACGTTGTCGACGAACAGATGCGATGTTGGGGGCTCATGCTTCTGAGAAGACAGCTCTTTAGACAGAATATCCCTCCATGTGCCGACCAGATTTCTGGTTCCGTTGATTCAGAGTGACGAGGTGTTCTGCGCCCAAAACCCACTCACCCATCTAGACTTTCATCTGGGGTTGATCTCACAGTAACACCACTGTTACAAACAGCGATTCGAAAAATGCATATATCAGCTGTAATAACGACACAACGTTAGCGTTAACGAAGCCGGGGGCGGTCTCGACGCTATATACGTTCTATGCAAGGCTGGTGCGGTCATGAGTAGAGAAGCCGCGCGAGGTGGCTTTTAGTTCCACATTTGAGGGCTGATCTGCAACCGTTTCGCCATGCGCCGGAGACCCTCGCTCCTCGTTCTTGTTTTCGGCACGTTTCCGCTGCACGCACAGAGCCCGAGCCCCGCTACGTTAGCGACGAACAAGGACATCGGGCCGAGCTAGGACGGGGAGTGTGGCGGTACGTATCGCGCCTGCTCGTGTCGTCAGCCGAGGCGATCCCGGCGGAGAAGTATGCGTGGCGGCCGGGGCTCAGGCCGCGCGATCTTGGGCGCAAGGTGACGATCGATCGCGACTATGGCGACTACGGCGACTATGT
>CAXTRN010000206.1:0-6460 GCA_964246645.1 uncultured Acidobacteriaceae bacterium | reverse complement strand
GTAAAAGGGCGGTTGGGCGCGGCGAGCAGAGTGAGTTCTGCGTCACCATGGCTCGCGTTTGCCGCCCCCGGCTGCCGTATTGGCTGCAATGCCGTTTGTACCGCTGCCGTGAGTTCGGTTGACGGCAAGGGAAAGCTACGCCCGTCAGGCGTCGTCACTGCCGGTGTAGGCTCCAAACGCGGCGCGTACAGCAGCATGGCGGTGCGTTCCCGGCTGCTGAGCAGGGGCTTGCCGGGCGGCGCGGCGGTGGAGGCGAAGGCAAACCGGCGGTCGCCGACCATGCCTTCACCATCGAACGCGGCGATGCGCAGCGGCTCGCCGCGCATGCTCTTTACCGGATACCGCCACAGGGCGATGACGGTGCCGACGCGATGCATGCCTTCCATGGTAGGGCACCGGGAGCGGTAAAGGGAGCGGTAGAGTGGAGTATGTCTTCTTTGTGGCAGCCCCCGCGTTGGTCGGATCGTCTTGCTGAACTGGAAGCACGCAGCGGCGAGCTGAAACAGGTGCCTTTGCGGCGGGATGTGCGTTCCCTGGGCGCACTGCTGGGGCAGGTGCTGCGCGAGCAGGCGGGGGAAGCCCTGTTTGCCACGGTGGAAGCCCTGCGGCGCATCGCCATTGCACGGCGCGAGGCCGAGGCCGCCGGTGACGCCGCCGCCGCGCAGCAGCACCTCGAGCGCGCGCAACAGCTGACCCGCGAAGCCGCCGCGGACCCGCAGCGTGCCTATGAACTGGCGCGGGCTTTTGCATTTTATTTCGAGCTCATCAACCTGGCCGAAACCAATCACCGCAAACGGCGGCGGCGGTCGTTGCTGCTTGAGGAAGGGGCGGCACCGCAGCGGGGCAGCCTGCGTGGCACGCTGCGGCGGCTGCGCGAAGCGGGGCACACGCGCGCAAGCGTGCTTGCGCTGTTGCGGCAGATTTGCGTGATGCCGGTTTTTACGGCGCACCCGACCGAGGTGGCGCGGCGTAGCGTGATGTTTAAGCGCCGCCGCATCGCTGAGCTGCTGGAACAGCTGGACGCGTTGGGCACGCCGCCAAGTGCCCTGGAAGCGCTGGAAGAGGAGCTGCTCGCCGAGATTACGGCGCTGTGGCAGACCGACGACGTGCGGGCGGCGCGGCCCACCGTGCGCGACGAGATCCGCATGGGTTTGGATTATTACGAGGTGTCGTTGTTCAACACGATTCCTGTGCTGTACGCGGAGATCGCGGCGGCGCTGGACGCGGAGTTTGCCCCCGACGTTTCCCGGGAGGTTTCCTCAGACGTTTCTCCGGAGGTGGCACAGCAAGAGGCAGGGCAGCCGTTGATCGGGAAGACGTCCATCGCCGATCTGCCGATTGTGGTGCGATTTGGTTCCTGGATCGGCGGGGACCGCGACGGCAATCCGTTCGTCACGGCGGAAACGACGGCAGAAGCGGTGGGCATGGCGCGCGATCTGTTGCATGAGCACTATCTCCATCGTTTGCATGCCGTCTTCGATCAGCTGGCGTCTTCGACGCAGCAGGCGCCGATCTCCGCCGCGTTGGCGGAGCGGCTCCAGCGCTATCTGGAACAGCTGCAAGCCTCGGGGCACACGGCGTTTGCAGAGCGTTTTCCGCATGAAGCGGTGCGGCTGCTGATTGCGTGCATTACGCTGCGGCTTGGTGGAAAACCGCCCGTCAGCATGCATCGCAACCTTGCGCTTTCCGATGCCGCCACGCTGCCGCCTTACGGGGACGCATCGGCGTTGCTCGACGATTTGGCGGTCCTGCGGGGGTCGTTGGCGGAAAATCGAGGCCGGCGTTTGGCGGAACTTTATCTCGATCCGTTGCTGGTGATGGTGCGCACCTTTGGGCTGCACCTGCACACGATGGATGTTCGTCAGCATGCGCGTGTGCATGCGGCGGCGGTCAAGGAGCTTTCGGCCTGGCATACCGGCGCTGAAGGCTTGCAACTGCCCGAAGCTCCTTCCGCGCAGACGGCAGAGGTGCTTTCCAGCCTGCGTGGGATTGCGAAGCTGAAGCGGCAGGAACCCGCGGCTGTGGCGCAGTATGTCATTTCAGGGGCGAACTCGCCGGAAGATGCGCTGCGGGTCTTGTGGCTGGCGCGGGTGGCCGGCGTGCCGGTGGAAGGCGGGGCTGCCGATGGCGCACCGGACCCGGGGCTGCAACCGGTGCCGCTGTTTGAATCGATCGAGGATCTGCAACAAGCACCGGCGATCTGCCGTGCGCTTTGGACGAGCGAGGTATACCGGCCGTTGTTGAGCTCCTGGCAGGGCCGGCAGGAGGTGATGCTCGGCTATTCGGATTCCAACAAGGACGGGGGCATGATCGCCTCGACCTGGGAGGTGTGGAAAGCGCATCGGGCCCTGCATGCGGTTGCCCGGGAATGTGGCGTGGCGCTGCGGCTTTTTCATGGCCGCGGCGGTGCTGTGGGCCGCGGCGGGGGGCCGACCCATCGCGCACTCTTCGCGCAGCCGCTCCAAAGCTTCACCGGCACGCTGCGCCTGACCGAACAAGGAGAGGTCCTGAACTGGAAATACAGCGACGTGGTGTTGGCGGAACGCAACTTGGAGCTGATGATTGCGGCGTCGCTCGACGCCTTGGCGCGACCGGATTTAGACGCCTTGGCGCGGCCGGATCTAGACGCATCGACGCGGCCGGATCTGGCGCAGAGCGCGGCAAAGGGTCCGGCGGATCGGGAAGACAAGGCGCACGGTGCGGCGCACACGCATTTGACAGGCGCCACGGAACCGGCGTGGGAAGCGGCGATGGATGAGCTTTCGGCCAGTTCGCTTCGTTATTACCAGCAGGAAATTGTCGGCAACCCCGAAGTGTTCCGGTTTTTTGAACAGGGCACCCCGGTCGCCGAACTGGAGCACGCGCACATTGGTTCGCGGCCTGCCAAGCGCGCCGACGCGAGTGCGACCCGGCAGCGCTCCATGGCCGACCTGCGCGCCATTCCGTGGGTCTTCGGCTGGATGCAGTCGCGCATCGGGGTGCCGGCTTATTTCGGCGTCGGCCACGCGCTCGAAACCTTTGCAAACACCCATGTGGAAGGCCTGGCATTGCTGCAAACCATGGCCGGCAGCTTTCCATTGTTTTTGGACATTGTGCGCAATGTAGAGGTGGCGCTGGCCAAGGCCGATTTTGGCATCGCGGCGCTGTACAGCACCTTGGTTCCAGATGAAGAACTGCGCATACGCGTCTTCGCCACCCTGCAGGCGGAGTTCGAGCGCACGCGCCGCATGGTTCTCGCGGTGACTGGACAAACGGAGCTGCTGGAGCGCAACCCCGTGTTGACCAACTCCATCCGGCTGCGTAACCCTTACGTCGATCCCATGAGCCTGCTGCAGTTGGAGTTGCTGCGCCGCAAGCGCGCCGGGGAAGCGGGCGAGGTGCTCGACCGTGCGATCACGGCGACGATCAATGGCATCAGCGCAGGGCTGCGCAATACAGGTTGATGCGAGTCTCGAAGCTAGTGCATGGCCTTCATGCTCTACTTTGCTTGGAGGCTTCTTCGCGATAGGGAGTGAACGCTACCGAACCAAATGTGTTCCCATTAAGCACACTCGGTACTCTCATGTCAGCGCTGAAAGCGCGTTCTATATCAGCCTGGGCCGCAAGGCCCAGGTCATGAAAGGTCATGCAGGTGAGGGCTGAAGGCCCGATCTAAAGATTTGCAAGGCCGTTCATAGCACGGGCTTTCAGCCCTCATCACCTTCCGGCATAGTACCTGGGCCTTGCGGCCCAGGCTGGTACGGCACGCGCCGTTGGCGCTAAACAATAAGCGCCATACACTCCAAATTGGAACGCGCCTCCACAGGAGAACCCTCGGCAGCGTACACTTACGACGCGATGCAACGCCCTTTCTGCCTTTTGACTACCCTTCTTGCTGCCCTCCTTTCCTTGGCTGCTGCGGCGCAGCAGCCCGCGCCCGGCATAGCTACTGTCGCGAATCCGGACGGCTCCATCACTTTTCGGCTGAACAATGCCGGCGCGACTGCGGTGACGGTGGAGTCGGACGCCGTGCCCAAGCCGCTGCCCATGCGGAAGGATGACAAGGGCATGTGGTCGGCGACCACTCCGCCCTTGCCGCCCGAGCACTACGGCTACAGCTTTCGGGTGGACGGCGGACCGGCCATGCTGGACCCGCAAAACCGCAATCTGCGGCCCAACATCGTCGGGCTTTCGAGCGATATCCTTGTGCCCGGCTCAACGCCGCAGCCCTGGGAGTTGACGGCGGTTCCGCACGGGGCCGTGACGCACTTTGCCTTTACAACGCACATCGCAAAGAACCTGCCGCAAAATCAGGAGCCCTACCTGGTGTACACGCCGCCGGGCTACGATCCAAAGCACAAAGGCGGCTACCCGACGCTGTATTTGCTGCACGGCTGGAGCGACACAGAGGTCGGCTGGACGGCTGTCGGGCAAGCGCAGCTCATTCTGGACACACTGCTGAGTCAGGGAAAAATTGTGCCCATGGTGGTGGTGATGCCGATGGGCTACGGCGATTACACCTTTGTATCGGCAGGTCACGGTGCATGGGACGATCAAGCCAGGGTGGACGACAACACCGGGCTTCTCTCCGAGATGCTCGTAGAAGAAATCCTGCCGGCTGTGGAGCGCGATTACAACGTCGCCAAAGACCGCAACCATCGGGCAATCGCTGGATTGTCGATGGGCGGGTTGGAGGCGTTGACCGTGGGGCTGACGCATCATGAATTGTTCAGCTACGTGGTCGGCATGAGCTCCGCCGTCCATGGTGAACAGTTCGATCGCCATTTTCCGGCGTTGGCGCCGGGCAATGCCGGCAGTGGCACGAACCTGAAGCTGCTGTGGGTGGCCTGCGGTACGGAAGATGGGCTGATCACCCCCAACCGCAAATTTGTAGCATGGGCCAAAAGCAAGGGCTTGCCGGTGACGCCGGTCGAAACACCGGGGCAGCACACGTGGCTGGTGTGGCGAGGCAATCTGCTGACCTTTGCGCCCTTGCTGTTCCGGTAGGTCATTTCTATGGACATCATCTTTGAATTATTGGCGGAGCTCCTTCTGTAGGAGCTCATTCCAGCACTGCTGGTCGAACGGCTGCTCTCGTGGCAGGCCGCGAAAGCAAGAACGATAGAAGGAGACCAACATGCAGGCCCTACAGCCGTACCTGTTCTTTAACGGAAACTGCTGTGAAGCGATGGAGTTTTATGCGGAGGTGCTTGGCGGCAAGCTGGGCATGATCACCTACGGGCAGGGGCCTAACCCGCCGAGTGAGCACTCCCACCTCATCATGCATGCAAGGCTTTCGAGCGACGCGGTGGTGCTGCTGGCAAGTGATCCGCCCCCGGACCAGACGCTGCCGTCAAGCCGCAACTTCGCACTTTCCGTCACCTGCGAAAGCCGGGCGGAAGAAGAGCGCCTGTTCGCTGCGCTTGCGGAAGGCGGAAAGGTCTTACAACCGCTTCAGCACACGTTTTGGGAGGCGTACTTCGGCATGCTCGAAGACAAATTCGGCGTCATGTGGATGCTGAGTCACGAGGAAGCGCAACCCACGACGCGGGTCCAGTAAAGAAAATCGTCACGACCAGCTGGAGCAAGAAACCGAACGAAACCGAGGACGAAAGGGCGAGGTCACGGGCGGGGACGGGCCAAGGCCTTTTGCACCGCGGCGTGGGCGAGCGGTTCCATAACGGCGTATCCCGCGTCGGTGGGATGGATGCCGTCCTGGGCGAACTCGGGACGCATGCCGCGGTCGGGGCCGGCGAGCGCCGGAAAGTAATTCAGATACACGAGCCGCTGTTCTGCCGCGTAGCGCTGCAGCCAGAGGTTCAGGGCAGCTACCTCGTCACGGGGATCGATGCCAGGGTGCCACGGAAAACGCGCCGCCGGCAAAATGGAACTGAGCACCACGCGCACATGGGCGGCTTTGGCCAGCATCACCATGGAGCGGAAGTTGTCTTCAATCGCGCTGACGCTTTCAGGGCCGGTGTTGCCGGCAATGTCATTGATGCCGGCCAGGATCACCACGGCTTCCGGGTGCAGCGCGAGAACATCCTGCTGGAAGCGTACAAGCATTTGTGGGGTAGTCTGGCCGCCGATGCCGCGATTGATCCAGGGCTGGTCGGGAAAGAACTTGCCGTGTCCGCGCCCCCACATATCTGTGATGGAATCACCCATAAAGACGACACGCCGTTGTCCGGGGACGGGCGGCCCAAGCTTGCTGTTCTCGTCGCGGTAGCGGGCCAACTGCGGCCAATCTGCCAGCTTGCTTTGCATGCCGGCCACCTGCGCGGGGGCGAGCTGGGCGGCGGGCAGGGTGAGTTCCGGTGCCGCAGCCGGTGAGGTCAGGGTCGACACAGCGGTGGGTCCTCCTTGCGCGACGGCAACGCCGGCACAGACCAGTCCACACGTAGCCAGTCCACACACGGCTAACTGGAGCCTAGCGGAGTAGCCTTTCGTTCTACGACCGAACGCTGCCGACATCATACCC
>CAXTRN010000205.1:3837-6480 GCA_964246645.1 uncultured Acidobacteriaceae bacterium | reverse complement strand
GACGTCTTGCACCCGTAGGCTGCCGCCAGTCCTGTGATGTCGATGTCCGGCACATCCAGTCCAGGTACGCCAGGCGTTTCCTCCTGCTTCGCAAAAGCTTTCAGGATGGCGTACTCCTCATTCACGGGAACAATCACGACCTGCCGCGTCCGATGACGCGCTGCCGTCCATAGCGACTGCACCGAGTACTGGAACGATCCGTCACCGATAAAGGCCAGCACAGGGCGGTCGCGCTTGGAGGTCCGTTCGCCCAAAGCAACGCCCACCGACGCCGGCAGCCCGAAGCCGAGGCCACCGCTGGCCATGGTGAAGAAGCCCTTGGGTGCGCGGACCGGCAAGTACTTATGCAGTGTCGCGAGATTGGAGGGTGACTCTTCCACGATCACGTCATCGGTCGCACGCACGCGCGCCACAGCCGCGTACATGGCATCAACCGACATCTTCTTCGACCCGTTGGTGGCGGCGGCGGCTGGCATTGGTTGCTTTTCGGCCTGGTATGGCTCACGGCTCGTGGGCTTGACCGTCTTCAAGAGCGCCTGAATGGCTAGCCCCGCATCACCCACCAGGCTTTCGCCGACCGGGGCACGCGCGGCTTCTTCCGGGTCATTGGTGATGTGCAGTAGTCTGCAAGCATCGGGCAGGTACGGTCCAGGGATGTAGGGGTAGTACCGGAACACAGGTGCGCCGATCACCAGCACCACATCGAAGCCCTCCAGCTTTTTGGAAAGGGGAGCGATGCCGAAGGGCAGACCTCCGGCGAAGAGCGGATGATCCTCAGGGAAGCTGGCGCGCTCCGGAGCAGGAGGCGCAAAGACCGCACCACCGACAAGCTCAGCAAGACGAATGGCGTCGTGCCATGCATTGGCGCGCTCCACATCGGGACCGATGACCAGCGCGGGGCGTTTGGCGCCGTTCAGCGCTTCACCAAAGGTGGCAAGCCGCTCCGGGTCTGGCGCGACGCGGGTGCACACAGACCGTACAACCGCCGGTCCAAGCGATTCTTCCGCCCAATCGTTCAGGGGTAGGGAAAGATACACCGGCCCTTGCGGCGGTTGGACCGCAGCCGCATACGCGCGCATCAGGGCAGCGGGCGTTTCCTGGGCGTGGCTGGTCTCGTAGGACCATTTCACATGCGGTCTCGGAAACGTTGGCGCCTCCACGTTGGTCAGCCACGGTTCCATCAGAAGCATCTCACGGGCCTGCTGGCCTGTGGTCAGGATCATGGGCGTCTTGGACATGCGTGTGTTGACCAGGTTGCCAAGCGCATTGCCCAGACCCGGCGCGGTATGCAGGTTCACAAACGCTACCGTGTCGGTGGCTTGCGCATAGGCATCGGCAATCGCCAGCGCCGACGCTTCCTGCAGGGCCAGCACGTAGGTGAAATCTTGCGGAAAGTCTTTCAGAAATGTTTCTTCTGTCGATCCCGGGTTGCCGAAGACTGTTGTGAGTTCCAGTTTTCTCATCAAGTCGTACGTGGCGGCGCGAACATTCATTAACATTCTCCTGAAGTTATTTCTTTGGTAGTAGAAAAATCCAAAATGGTAAGGCAAGCGCCATGCCAGCAGCACTCAGCAGCACTGTGCTCGCTGCTTGCTCGACATTGACTTTGTAACGCGACGCCAGGATGAGTCCGATTAGCCCGGAAGAGATTGCGCTGACCAGCACGCTCTGCGCTTCCAGCGGTCCCCTGATGCCGAAGGCCAACCCGAGCCCCAAGACACATGCCGGCAGCACGAAGAGCTTGCCGAATGTGTTCAGCAACACTTCCCGGCTGATGGTGATCTTGTGCGCGGCCAAGGTAAGTCCAGAGGCGAATACTGCGACACCTGCGGTGGCCGATCCCATCAGGGAGGCAGCAGATTGCAGGAACTTGGGCAAGGTAACGCCCGCCAGCACCAACACCAACCCGATAACAGGAGCAACGACAACGGGCTGCTTCAAAGAACCCGAGATCGTCGCGAGCATCGACCCGCCTTTATGGCCCGACCCGCTGTTCTGACCCGACCCGCCTTTTTGACCCGATCCGCCGCCCGTGTTGATCAGCGTGATGGCGAGCGGCACTTGCAGCACATTGATGACCAGGGCGGCGAGCGCGATCATAAGCCCTGACTGCGCACCGTAGATCGGCGTGACGACAGACGGCCCGAAGAACGGGGCCGCGGAGGATGCGAACAGCAGTCCGGCGATCGAGGCCTCGCCTGTTTTGCGCTTCATCGCCCAGCGGTACACAGCCACGATGAGCAGAAACAAGAGGATATACGTGATCGCGAAGACAAGAACCGTCTTCGCCTCACCGAGTAGCTGAGATCGGGTGATTGCCACGGTAGAGGCAAACAGCATCGCGGGAAGCGCGAAGTTGACCAGCAACGTGTTGAAACCAGTTGCCTGGTCTCCATCAAAGGAATGGTACCGGCCCGCGGCATAGCCCAATGCGAGCACAAAGAACAGCGGTACAAGCGCTTGGAGCAGAATCGGTACCATGGTTATTCCTTCCCAGCTGTTCGAAAATCTGCGGCATCAGGCCGATCCTTGATTCGATTCGGGGTGATTGCGTGGAAGGCTCTTGTGATCCTCAATCCCATGCGCGAAGCGTACTGTGCGCAGCATGGTGTGTCTACTATCACTTCGTTTAGATGCCCGCTG
>CAXTRN010000205.1:0-3737 GCA_964246645.1 uncultured Acidobacteriaceae bacterium | reverse complement strand
CCCACTGCTGTGAAACGGTTGGATCAGAGCCATGGCGCGACGAACGCTACTCACGAATGGCCTTGAACTTATAAGTGAGTTGTAGGTAACCAAGTGTCAGTGGCGGAGCTTTGCCATTGTCGGCGAGAACGCGGCCGGGAAAGAGGTGCCCCACGCCAAGCTCCAGATCGAAGTACTTATGAAATAAGTAATCGGTTGAAGCATCGACGCCCTGCCCCAGATCGGTCGTACGGAAACCGGCAGAGGGCGCCTTGAGTAAAGACTGGCCTGCACTGTTGTACACGTCATCGTGTATGGAAGCTACTTTGAGAAATTCCGTTTGGAAGAGCAGAGTCCAATTCTTTCTTGGCGAAACGTCTACGTTGACGCGGGACTGGATGATGTTCTGGAAGCCGAACACATCGACCAGCCCGAAAGCGTCATGGTTACTGGGATATTGCTGGTCGTAGGTGGAGATGCGGAACGGGTCGCGGCGCGAGTTACCGGTGGCGTAATCGAGTTCGCCGGTGATGCGCGGCTTCCAGGCAATATCGTTGTCCTGGTATCCCACCTTGGCATAGCCTGCACCGCCATGGATGAAATCGTTGGCGAAGCTGCCGCGCTGCAGGTCGCCGAGGAGGTCATAGTACAGGCCGCTCGGCGTTTTTCTGTTGACCTCCACGCCGAAGGTCGTCTCCACCTCTCCGCCCTGTATTCCCTGTTGGCTGGTTACCTGGCGCACGGCACGGATGTACACGAACGGCTGCACTTGCAGGTGGTGCGCGGGTACGGTAACCAAGCCAACCGCGCCATGAAACGTGAGGCCAGCTCCGTGTTTGTCCAGGGAGGTGGGATGAGTGGTGACGACCGACGTGCTAAAGAGCTCAATCCAGTTCGTGTTCCCAAGATGTCCCACGAAGCCATCCCAGCTGCGGCTATTGTTCGTCCAATCGGATTGACCAACGACCCGTTCACTTCCGTAATTCAGGAGTTGCCGTCCGGCAATCACATCGAGCTTTTTGTGATGAATATCGAAGTAGCCCTGGAAGAGATCGAACTGGTCGCGTTGATTCGACGCAACCTGCGGCAAAGGAAGGCCAAGCGCGTGCGTGTCCTGAAACTCCAGATAGCCTCGCAAGAGCTTAGGGGTTTGCAGCGTAACGCCTCCGCGTGCCCGGGTGAGTTCGTAGATGCGGTCGTTTGCACTTACTTCATTCAGGGACGTTTGCCCTTCCGTGCGCCCACGAAGTTCGCCATCGAACCTGAGCCACCGCGGCATCGCCTGTAGCTTCAGAGTTTGAGGATGTTCCTTAGGCTCTGGATAGTCATAGTAGACCGGCTCTTGCGCGGCGGCGGTCAGGGCACAACTGAAAAGGAAAGCAGTTGCCGTACACCAAGCGCTCCATGTCATGCAAACTCACCCCTTCTGGCCGGAAATGGCGATCTTGACTACACAGCAACACTGCTGGACGATGCTCAGTTATTGCCCTTGGGTTCCAGTGCCGTTCGGTATCCCGACAGGGCGACGATCATCACAAGGAGGATGACCACAATCGGCAGCCAGAGCGCGTGATTGCCCATCGGACGGCATAAAACCCCGTCGGCGGCTACACCCGCGAAGAAGCAGAGCATCACGACCCAAAGATCACGAGCTTCACGCAGGTTCTTGAATCGCTCTAAGGGATTGAGAGACTGGTACAAGCTGATGGTGGCGTCGCGCAAAGTACCGGTGAGCACGGTTGCGTTGTAGCCGTAGCTGTCCACCTTGCGGATGCTTGCCACCAGAAAGCCCGTAACCGCTATCACGAAGTAGATGTACGTCCGTTCCGGGAAGGATTTCGGCAACAAGGACGCGACAAGCAGGGCAGCGGCAACCGTCGCAAGCGGGATGCTTACCCGGTGACGCTTCAAACGTCCTTGCAGCACCGCACAAAGCCAAATCCCACAGACATACGCCAAAAGGGTCCACGCATAATACAAAGCAGTGTGGGTGCCGCGGCCGGCAACTGCCAACGCACACAGCACGGCGTTGCCGCTCATCACGCCCGCATAGACCTGACCGTGGTTGAGGAACAAAAAAGCATCCAACCCCCCACCTGCAAATGCAAGCAGCGCCGCTGCCTTCAGCGTGTCGACAGCGCGCACTTCCGGTGTGGGCGAATCGAGATTCGCTTGGTTCGGTACGGAACTCGTGGCCATCATCTCTCCTTTGTTTCTGTAGCTGCGGACATCTTTTGAGATGGAGATCCAGCCACGATGCCGTGCCGGTCCAGCGTGTCGCCCAGCGCACGGTCGAGCTGCACATGAGCCTTTTTCCAGGCGGCTTTCGCGGCGATCTCAGTGATCTGCGCCTGCGTAAGATATGTTTGCTGCTGAATCACGTTGAAGCTAGTAGAAAGTCCTGCACGAAACTTCTCCACTTCGGCGGCCAGGAGTTGTTGTTGCAGTTTCCGGCTGGCTGCCGCTGCTTGCGCAGCCTGTTTGGCTGTTGCTACGCCGATGAGAGCATTGCGAACCTCGGCGGCTACCTGGGCCTCCGACTGGGTCTCGCGCAGGCGTTCCTGCCGCAACTGCGCGCGGTCGGCGCCCAGATCAGCTTCCGCCACCCTGTTTTGTACGGGTAGGTTGAACTGGATGCCCGCTTCAAACACCTGCGACGACCGCACACCGCCCGCAGGAACAGGATCGAGCAGCGGCGCTCCCGTGCTTGGATCGCCAGCGATCGGCACCAGACCTGGGACGATCACCCCGCGGCTCTGAAACGAGCCGTAAAGATCGATCTCCGGCCGGCGGGCATTTGCCGCGCCGGTGACAGCGCGTTCCCCATTGGTGATTTGCAGCTTGGCTTGCTGGATGTCCGGGCGCTGCGCCCAGGCGTGGGCGAATAGCTGGGGCAAGGTCGCCTCCGGAACGTCAGAGGGAGACGTAAGCTCTTCAGTGGCGACCAGCGGCTCTAAGTTTGCCGCAGAGCTTGCGAGCGACTTAGGGTCGATCACGCTACGCAGAATATTCATCTGTTGCTGCTGCAGCGCCTCCGCTTGGGCAAGCGCAAGCTGCGCGGCGGTCACCAGCGCTTCAGCCCTTGTGACCTCGATGGGCGGCATGCGCCCTACCGCTAACTGCTGCCGGTTATCGCTGAGCAAATCATTGGCCGCCTTCAGGGCTTCCCCCTGCACCACGACGGCGTTTTGAAAGCCGATCAGGTCGTAGTAGAGTGCCTCGACGCCGGAGATTGTGCTGATCATCTGCTGTTCAAGCACCGCCTCGGAGATCTTCTGGTTTGTTTTTGCGATGGCGATGTAGCGACGATTGTTGGCGGTCCCCGCACCCCGCAGCAACGGCTGTGCGATGAGGCCGATCGCGTTCGGATGCGTAAAGGGCACCGCCGATGAGCGGCCTGAATAAAAGGACTGAACAAAATCGTTGATGCCAAGTTGGATCGAGGTTCCCGTCGCAAAACCCTTGATCAGCGTGGTGTTGCCCAGTGTGTTGTTGGTCGTTGTTGTATCGCCCGCAGTCGCCGAAGCTGAGGTGACGGTGGAGTTGCCGGGATTGCGGCGAATCCACGCGTATTGCCCTTGCAGGTTCAGGTCGAAGGCGGGGATGGCCGTACCGGCAGAGAACGGCGCCGGTGCGAGCAGCAGCGAGTGTTGCAATTCAAGCACATGACCCACGTCGAACGACGCAGGCACGGAGGTTGCTGTGGGATTCACGCCCGTTGGGGACAACGTTGAAGCAGTGGAAGAAAGCAGCGGCAT
>CAXTRN010000204.1:0-6505 GCA_964246645.1 uncultured Acidobacteriaceae bacterium | reverse complement strand
GCCCGGCAACCCGACCAAAATTAATAGCTTGCCGATGTCGCTGGTGATCTCGCCCGATGGTCGCTATGCCGCCACACTGAATGCCGGCTTCGGTACGGCCGCGTCCAACTACGATCAGTCCGTTCTGGTGGTGGACCTCCAAACCGGCAAGCAACTCGATTTTCCCGAAAAGCGGACAGAAACACGGACTGCCCACCAAACCTTCTTCCAAGGCCTGGCCTGGAGCCGTGACGGACAGCATCTGTACGCTTCGCTCGCCTCGCTGACAGCACCGGAAGGTGGCAAGGCGGACGAAACCGGTAATGCCATCGCCGTGTACCGGGTCGCCGATGGGCAACTCACCCCTGAAAAGCTGCTGCCGATTCCGTTGCAGAACCTGGCCGCTGGCAAACGGCAGAGCCTATATCACCAGACACTCGCGGCGGGTAAGGCGATCTCCTACCCAGCCGGCATTTGGGTCGTCCCGGGGCCGGCCGACGCTTCGGGCAAGGCTTCCGACCGGTTGTTGATCGCCGATAACCTTTCCGACGATGCGCTGTTGATGGATGCGGCGAGCGGAGTCATTGTGCAGCGGTTTGATCTGTCGACCGCGAACGCTGTTCCGGCTGCTTATCCCATGACTGTGACCGCAACCCGGGATGGCCACCGGGGCTTTGTCGCGCTTTGGAACGGGTCGGCCGTCGCTGAACTGGATCTGGCACACGGCGGCGTGCTGGGCCGAACACCGCTGCTGCCGCCACAGACACCGACAGCGGCCGGCTCGCATCCGGCAGCGCTCGCGCTCAGCCCGGACGAGAAGACACTCTATGTCGCCTTGGCGAACCGCGATATGGCGGCCTCGCTGGATATTTCTGCACCGCAATTGATGCGGGTCAACGGTTTTTTCGACACAAAATTACCGGGGCAGACGTTTTTCGGGGCCGTGCCGGACGCCCTTGCCGTGTCGCCGGATGGAAAGCATCTGTTTGTCGCCAATGCAAGCGCAGATGCAGTTGCCGTCTTCGCTCTGCAAACAAGCCGGCACGACCGGCAGCGCAAAGGCGTGGCAACCCAGGCAGCCCGTCCGGTGGGATTTGTGCCGACAGGCTGGTACCCCACCGCGCTCGGTGCGACCGGGACGGAACTGCTGATTGCCACAGCCAAAGGGCAGGGGACAGGGCCGAACAATATGCCGCAAGCTCCGGGGATGGCCGGGCCGCGCCGCGACCGAACCTATATCGGAACGCTCCTTGCCGGCTCCTTTGCCCGTATCCCACTTGCAGGGCTGGACGCGCAATTACCGGCGTACAGCGCCACAGTTGTCGCGGACAATCGCTTGAAGGCTGCCGCCGAGACCATTGCCTTCCGCCGCGGGACGAATCCGATCAAGCACATCGTTTACATCATTAAAGAAAACCGCACCTACGACCAGATCCTTGGGGACGAGTCCGCAGCCAATGGCGATCCCTCGCTGACCATGTACGGACGCGCCACCACACCCAACGAGCACAAACTCGCGGAGCAGTTTGGCATTCTCGACAACTTTTACGATTCAGCCGAGGTGTCCGGCGACGGCCATGTGTGGTCGAACGCAGCCATCACGTCGGACTACACCGAAAAAACCTGGCAACAGAGCTACCGTGGGCGCGAGCGCAGTTACGACTATGAAGGCGTCGTATCCAACAACCTTCCGCTTTTGCAAGGCATTCCCGATATCAATGAGCCTGCAAGCGGTTATCTGTGGAGCGATCTGACGCAGCACGGCAAAACGCTCTACCACTTCGGCGAATACATTTCGACGAAATTCTGCACGGAAAACGCCTCACCCGCGCGGCAGGCGACGCCGCTGGAAGGAACTCCGGAAGGAACCGCCACGGGCTGCCCGCGCACCAGCATCCGCAAAGGTGAGGCGGTTCCAGCCAACTATGGCGGCGGCGTCAGCCCGTATCCCTGGGCCATCCCGCTCATCGCTTCCAACACTGCCACAAAACCCGAGTTGCAAGGGCACTTCGATCCACAATACCCGGACTTCGAGATCGCCTTCCCGGATCAGTTGCGCGTGGAAGAGTTCCTTACGAAGTTCCGGACCTGGACCGATTCCCGTGCGCAAGGCCGGGACACAATGCCTGATTTCATCCAGTTGCGGTTACCGAACGACCACACTGCGGGCACACGGGCCGGCATGCCGCGCCCTGCGGCCTCGATCGCCGACAACGATTTGGCGGTGGGCCGTGCCGTGGAAGCGATCTCGCATAGCGAGTACTGGAACGACACGGCTTTTTTCATTCTGGAAGATGATGCTCAGGACGGCGCAGACCATGTCGATGCGCACCGCAGCATTTGCCTGGTCATCAGCAAATACGCCCCACGGCCAACCAGCGCCGTTCCCTTCGTCGACCATCGGTTCTACACAACGGTGAGCACCATCCGTACGATGGAAACGCTGCTCGGCCTGCCGCCCATGAACAACAACGATGCCTTTGCGCCGCTGATGTCGCCCCTGTTCAGCGGTTCGGGAGATCAGCCGGCCTTTGTCGCCGATACCTCCAATCGCGACAACGGACTGATTTACCAAACCAATACCGCGGCCAGTCCCGGTGCCCGTGCATCCGCTCGCATGGATTTCACGCACGCAGACCAGGCGCCCACGGCTGAGTTGAACGCGGTGCTATGGAAGGACAGCATGGGCGACAAACCCTTGCCCCCGCAACTACGGCACCCAGCCAGGCACGCGACGTCGCGAAAGGACGATGACGATTGAAGCGGTTCAGGCGATCAAAGCCATTCAGGAAGAACTAGGCTGCAGTTAGTCCTTCACGGCTTCACCCCGGTCTGGAATGGCGGCGGCTGCCGGTGCATATTATGCTCTCGCCAAAGAACATCCAACTGGGGGTCGTAGTCGGGCAGGGTTCCTGAGGTCGCCTCGGCAATGGCCGTGAGTGGAGTTTTTGGCGTGCGGTCGGCATAAAGCAAGCCATTCACTTCCTGGTAGGTGTCCGTGAACTGCGTGTAGCAGAAGCCGGCCAGCGCGGGTAAAAGGCGTACCGTTTCCAGCAGTTCGCGATAACGCTCATAAAACTCATCCGGATTGCGCGAACGGGAATAGCCCCAATCGGATGCTTCATCGCCGCCGAAGGCGATACCGCCGAACTCGGTTAACATCAGGGGCTGGTGCGCGGCCACGTCCTCCCCGGCGAGGGTGAGGATGCGTCCACCCGGTCGTTCCCGCTGAAACAGCTTCGGTCCAACGTCGTTCAAGCCATAGCGGGCGCCCATGCGCGCGGGGCGATCGTCGTAATCGTGGATGCCGATGATGTCGGTCGCCACACTTTCCCAGCCGTCATTGCCGATGACGGGCCGGCTCGGATCAAGCGCTTTGGTCAGGTGATACAGCGATTGCACATAATGGCGCTGCGCCGGGCTGTCGGGGAGATCCGGCACGCCCCAACTCTCATTGAAGGGCACCCAGGCAATGATGCACGGGTGGCTTCGGTCGCGTTCCAGCACTTCGAGCCATTCCCGGGTCAGCCGATGAATGGCCCGGGTGGTGTACCGGTACGCACTCGGCATCTCCTCCCAGACGAGCAGCCCGAGGTGGTCGGCCCAGTACAGGAATTGGCGGCTTTCAATTTTCTGGTGTTTGCGCACCCCGTTGAAGCCCATCGCCTTCACAAGCTCGATGTCTTTGCGCAGGGCAGCTTCGTCGGGAGCGGTCAGTCCGGTCTCCGGCCAATAGCCCTGGTCAAGCACCAAACGCAGGTTCAGCGGACGGCCGTTCAGGATGACGCGGTCGCCTTGCGTTGCCAGCGAACGTAGGGCGGTGTAGCTGCGGATCTCGTCCAGCAGCACACCATCGGCTGTACGCAAGGTCAGCTGGGCATCAATCAGCGTGGGTGATTGCGGGGACCAGAGCAGGGTGTTACGGAAATCATCGATGCCCGGGTCTGAGAGCGCGATGCGCCGGTGCACCTCCCCGGCGATCACGGTGTAGCTGTCGTCGGCGAGCACCTGATCTCCCGAAGAAAGATGGACGGAAAGCTGCAAGGGCGCGGTCAGCTCCCCTGAGTGGCAAAGCACCATTGCCTCCAGGCCGATATCCCAGTGTTTCAGGCTGCTCGTCCAGTGCAGGGCCTGCAGCCTTGTGGCATTCACCGGCTCCAGCCAGACCGTTTGCCAGATGCCTGTGGTGCGTGGGTACCAGATTGAATGCGGTTCGAGCTTCCAATCCTGTTTACCACGCGGTTTGGCCAGATCCTTGGGATCATCCTCCGCCCGGACGACGATCTCTTGCAGCGCACCTTCTCGCAGCGCATGGGTAACATCGGCGCTGAAGGGCGTGTACCCACCCTCATGCGAGCAAACTTCCTTGCCATTCACCCACACGGTCGCGCGCCAGTCGACAGCTTCGAAATGGACAAGCAGGCGTCCATCCGCCGGCAAGGGCGGCTGTTCCCAGGTGCGCCGATACCAGACAGCGGTATAAAAGCCGGTATCGTGGATACCGCTTGCCTCGGTTTCAGGGCTGAACGGGACGGTAATCTGGCGATCCCACACCACCTCTTCCGGCGCGTTGAGGGTTCCGCCACGTCCATCACAAAAATCCCAGGTACCATTCAATGTTTGCCAGGCGGCTCGCTGCATCTGCGGACGTGGGTGCAACGGGCTCTGCAGCTGTGGTTCGATCATGCGTCTCCTGCGTGCGTGCGGCCGCTCCGAGGCGGCGAAATCTGGCTGGACCAGCTTGCAGATAGACGCTTGCCGTCCGCCGCTGGATTCTTCCGGGCAGAAACGCATTGCAGCCGAGATCGCCATTCGCACAGCTTGCTTTGTTTCTATGTCGCCGCGAACAGGGATACAGACCGAAGATCTTTAAACTACCGGTCTCCCATCCAGCTCGCGCTTCCAGACGAAACGACCGTCTAATACCGACCATCGTTTAATAGCGCCATTTGCCCCGGTACTGCAGGCTTGCCTGATTCCGTTCCGTCAATAGCGGCAACCCCTCTTCCAGCAACGCTGCCGCGCAGCCAACTGCACGCGTTAAAAACTGTCCGGCAAGGTGCCGCTCCGCCGGGCGAGGCAGGTGGTTATACCAAACATCCTTAAAGGCGTGGTCGAGGCAGATGCGTTTGAAACAATGATCAAACCGGATAGGCCAACGCTGCTCCCGCGCCAAGGCGGGTAAGGCGACTTCCGTGAGGTGTTTAAAGCGCGCCACCTCGGCCTGTTCCTTGGGCGTACGTTCTGGCGCAACGGCATCCATCCCGCCATGCTACCGGCGCAACGTGTTCATCGCCAGCCACTTACTTACCGGGAGGGTTTTCTCTATGCTGCCGGGTACTGATAGACAGCCCGGTTTATTCAGTGATCTCAGGCGCAGCAAAGACCATGATCACCCCTGAACAGCAATGGATCACTCCAGGTAACCCAGGTATTCGGTCCACCAAGCACCGAAACGCACATCCTGCCCCCGGAAACGGAAAGGCCGGGATCGCTCCCGGCCTTTCCGTATTTTATAGCTATTGGTGAGCGATGCGTTCGCCGATTATGCGCCGACGCCCACAGGTTCTTTCTCGCGTTCCTTCGCGGCTGCAAGTTCCGCCATCTGTTCACGCTTCTTATCGGCAGAGTTCCGGCCCAGGTCCGCAGCCATCTTTTCTGTCGTAAAGGCCTCGATCAGATCGCCCACACGGACATCCTTGAAGCCCGCCAGGTCGATACCGCACTCCATACCTTGGCGAACATCGGCGACATCGTCCTTGAAGCGCTTGAGCGAAGCGATTTTGCCCTTCCAGACCTCCGCCCCATCGCGCAGCACGCGCACCTGCATGTCGCGTTTAATCTGGCCATCGCGCACCGTACAACCGGCGATCTGGCCGACCTTGGTGATCTTGAAGACGTTGAGCACCTCGGCACGACCCTCGTAGTTTTCACGGTATACCGCATCGAGCAGGCCGAGCATGGCCTTGGTCATCTCGTCCTGCAACTCGTAAATGATCGAGTGCAGGCGGATTTCCACGTTTTCGCGATCTGCAAGCTCCTGTGCCTTGCGTTCCGGCCGTACATTGAATCCGATGACCACGGCATTGGACGCCGAAGCCAACAGGATGTCCGACTCGGTGATGGCGCCGACGCCTGAGTGCAGCACGCGGATACGCACCTTTTCGGTGGACATGCGGGTAAGGGAATCGGCCAGCACCTCGACCGAACCTTGCACGTCGCCCTTGAGGATGAGGTTGAGGTCCTTGACGCCCGCCTGCTTGATCTGTTCGGCGAGCCCTTCAAGCGACACACGCGAACTCTTGGACAGCTGCGCTTCGCGCTCTTTCAGCTTGCGGTACTGTGCAATGCCCTTGGCCTTGTCGCGATCGGCCATGACCAGGAAGGTGTCGCCGGCATCAGGAATGCCTTCGAGACCCAAGATTTCGACCGGAGTGGACGGACCGGCTTCGGTGATCGCGCGCCCACGATCGTCAAACATGGCGCGGATCTTGCCGAAGGTGTTGCCGACGATGTAGCTGTCACC
>CAXTRN010000203.1:0-6598 GCA_964246645.1 uncultured Acidobacteriaceae bacterium | reverse complement strand
GTCCGGCTGAATATCGTCGAAGCTTTTGGCATTGCACTGATGTGCAAACACCGTCGTCAAATGCAGGGACGCTGCCGTTTGCTGCACCTGGTTGTCGTTGAACAGGTCGGCACTGTTGCCGCGCTCATAGATCACCAGCGTTGCGACTTCCACAACCGGTGCAGTGGGGGCCTGCCCCGCTTTTTGCAGCGGTGAATCCGGCAGATTCATATCGAACCGGCAAGCATCGGCAAGGTCTTCTGACGCCAGCGGCGCGATGTGGATCGTTTCTCCGGGACCGGCGATGATCGTGCCGCAACCCGCTAACAGACACATGGAAGTCATCAGCGACAGGACACACAGTAATTTTGCAGGGGTGAAAAGTCCAGCGCGCATATGCAAAGGTTCTGCACAAAGCATAGCGTATGTGCAACCTTCTTGGCATTGCCTTCGGGCATCGCCTTGTGGGTGGCGTTTCCGCTTATGCTGAAACCATGCTTTCTCCCGAGATCACGCCACAGGAACTGTTGCACCTTCGCCAATCGCCCAAGCCGCCCATTGTGCTCGATGTTCGCGAAGCGTGGGAATACGAGACGGCCCACCTCGCCGATACGCTGCTGATGCCGATGGGCGACGTGCCGGGCCGCGCGCATGCCGAACTCGATCCGGACGAACCGGTGATTGTGCTCTGCCACCACGGCGCTCGCTCGCTGAACGTGACCATGTGGCTGCGCCAGCAAGGGTTTGAGCAGGCACAATCGCTCGCGGGCGGGATCGATGCCTGGTCTAGAACGGTCGATCCGACCGTGCCTCGCTACTAGCGGGCGTCTTGTTTGAGGAGATGTCATTCACCGGGGGAGCGGCACCCCTCCCTGTACTTTTGGTCCAAAGTCTTCGAAAGACGGAACTTAGGTCTAGACCTCGCGGCTAACTCTTAGGTTCTTTAACCGCTTAAGCAAACTGGTTATATTGCTATGCGGTTCACTCTTTTGTTGGTTTTCAGTGTACTTAGTGTGTCAAGCGGTCCGGAGGTTATGTTATGCCAGTTTCGGCGTGGTTCACGCGGCTAGTGGTTTCTGCCTCAAAGTGAGGGATCAGACGGTCGCGTGCCTGTAGTAACCCACCTTAGCGACGATGAAGCTGTCGCGAAGATGGGGCACCCGAATGTGTGGTCCCGGTTAGAGGGCGATCTGGACGGTGCGTTGTTCGCGATGGAGATACGTTCGGTAGCTGGAGTGAGGCCAGTCTTCCGGTTCCATCGTGAGGCCGCGGACTACCGGATTGCGGTGGAGATAGCGGATTTTCTCAATGCGCTTGGGTTGGGTGAAGACGTTGAAATCGTGGTAACGAATCTGCCAGAACGGGCGTGGGATGGACTGCTTGCTGACAGAGAGTTTGATCGCCTGTATTGCTTTGCTTAGCGGCTCTTGTGGTGGTTCGGAGACGAGCAGGTGAACGTGCTCGAGCATCACGACGTAGGCGAGAACGTCGAAGCGGTACCTGCGGCGGCTCTGCTCCAGGGAATGTTCGAAGAGGTCGCGGGATGCGGATGTCTGCAGGTAAGGTCTGCGGTGGTAACAGCTGATCGTGATCAAGTGGTCGTGGTCGAAGTTTTGGTAACGCTTCAACCCGTGCGGCATGTTGGAAGATTAGGTGGGACTCGTGTTTGAGGGTATTCCACAGAAGTGGGTGCCCCACCTTCGGCGCGGTCTTATCGCGGCTAAGGTGGGTTTTGTCCGGGGTGGAATCCCTGTGCGGAGGATTCATCTCCAGCTGAGCAGGGCGGTCGAGGAACCCACCTTAGCGACGATGAAGCTGTCGCGAAGATGGGGCACCCGCTGCTTGTACCGGAACATCGTGCTCACGCAGCATGTGGGCAAAGACGTATGGGACGTGATTGGGTATTAAATGCTGAGGGTGCAAATGCTCGTCTTGTGCAGAAGGCACTTGCTTGTCCCGTGTTCGAAATGGAGAGGTAATTGTGATTTACGCGGCTTGCGAATATCCAAGCTTGAATCACTACTTGGTCAATCTAGGTGTGATTTCAATCATGCACCCACTGTTCCTGCATGTCTCCACGAGTTCCAGCTAAGAGCGTTAGTATACCCGATTCTTCTTTTTCTACCGGATCAGGTCTTTCTTGGCAGGAGAAGCCCGTTGCGCTTAGCGCATGCACTGTGGCCATCGCCACCTCGTCTTTAACTGAGTAGCCCGTACAGACAAAACCCTTTCCTAACCAGTCGAAACTGGTGCCACTCCGTTCGCGGTTTAGGTACCCAGGATTCTGATCAGAATGTGGTGTAATCTGCCAGCCGACGCTTCTTAGTAAGCGGCCAAGCTGGAAAGCGAAAGTGGTGCTTTCGGTTGAATTCTTTTTCGCGTATATATCCAATTTGTAATTAGGTCCGACACGCGGCAGAACCCTAAGAGTACGCGCAAAATTTATTTCTGAGATTTCTCGTGTTGGCGGTGGCACATCACCGTTGTTTACTGTGACGCTTCCGTGATTGTCCTCTAGACAGACACTCCCTGTCTCGCAGTGTTGTGTTGGTATTTGGGTCGGAGCTGCCTGCTGGGCGGGCATAACGGAGACCGGCTCCGATCCCGCATGTGGAGGCTCCACCCAAGGTTTATGTGCTGGTGATAATCGTTCGATTGGCGTCTTCTTACTTATGATCGTCGCGTTTAGTTGATCTGGTTGCGATTGTCGGTCTGTTGGCTTACGAAACGATGAGGAAGAGGGGACCTTTGGATATGGCGGAGTTGTTGAGTCAAAATGAAGTACCTTCGGCATTCCGGGGATCGCTAGGCATGCGGCCACACCGCCTACTATGGCCATTAGTGAAACAAGAAAAAGCCAAAATCTTTTCACTTTTGTCCACTGTGCCATTTGCGAATTATAGCCTCTCAACTCCTAAGTGCAAGAGTTCTATAGTCTTGTCAGCATTTAGTCGATGGACTTACTGTCGGATTTGGCGAACGTGATGCTGTGTCGCGCCATTTGAAACATTACTGCGTGCAGCTAATTCAAGCTTCACTTCGCCCGCGGATGCGTGTCGTCGTAGATTCGCTGTACCTGGCTTACCGTAAGTTGGGTGTAGCGTTGGGTTGTGGATAGGCGCTCGTGGCCGAGCATTTCCTGGATGGCGCGGAGGTCGGCTCCTTCTTCCAGCATGTGGGTGCCGAAGGCGTGGCGGAGGGTGTGCGGGTGCACGTCGGCGGTCAGGCCTCGGCCCAGAGCGGTGGTTTTGACCAAACGTCCGACGCTGCGTGTCGTGAGGCGGCAGTGGCCGCGCATGCGAGCGTTGCAAAGCAGGGGACCTTCAAGGGAAAGGTGGGCTTTACCGGCAGCCTCCAACCTGGTGATACGCCCGGGCAGGTAAGCCCGGATTGCTTGCGCGGCTACGTCACCGAGCGGCACCAGACGCTCTTTTTTACCCTTGCCCAGAACTCGAATGAGGTCGTCGCCCCAGACGATGCTGCGGAGATCCAGACCGACCAGCTCTCCGTTGCGAATGCCGCAACCGTAGAGCAGCTCGAAGATAACGCGATCGCGCTCCGGCCAGATGCTTTCAACGGCTTTCTCCACGTCCTTGGCGGTTTTTACCGGGTGCACCACGTGCTGCGCCTTTGAAATATCGCGCGTGGCATGCGCGTCCGGCACCGCCTGCCAGTCGCAAGCGATCCCGACTGTGATGGTCGCCAAGGCCTCCGGCACAGCGTGTACTTCCGGCGGAGCTTGTGGTTCCGGCACAGCCTGTAGCTTTACCACGGTGTGGCATGCCGGTAGGGCCAGCGAATCGAGAACGCGATTCATCTCTTCGACCGAAGGTACGCGAGGCAGGCGCCTGGCCAGCTTGGGCGTGGCAACCAGCAGCGCCGGATTCACCTCCACTAGGCGCTCTTTCGCCAGCCATTTGAACCAGCTGCGTACGGCGGCAAGGGCGCGGGCTACGCTCGGCTTATCTAATCCTTTCTCAAAAAGAATTCCCAGGTACGCGCGGATATGCGTGTGGCTGACCTCCTGTATATCGGCAGAGGCGCCGAGAACTTGAGTGAGAAATATGGAAAAAGAGGCGATTTCACGACGGTAGGCCCGTAAGGTGTGCTCGCTTGCGCCACGCTCATCGCGCAGTGCGGTGAGAAATCGGTCGCCCAGACGGGAAAAGCTGCCGGGAAGCAGCGCAGCCGTGCCGATGCCGTTGTGATCGGTGCTCATGCCGCCGCGCTCTTTTGCCGTCTGGCCCGGGGGTGGTGCAGCCGATGTACCTGCTTCAGCCGGTCGATCGCCAGATGCGTGTAAACCTGCGTGGTGGCAATGTCGGCATGCCCAAGAATGGTTTGCACCGTGCGGAGGTCCGCCCCGCCTTCAACCATGTGCGTAGCGCAACTGTGCCGCAGCTTATGGGGACTGGCTTGCGGATCGAGCGCTTTGACGAGCACCCAGACGCTGCGCGCCGTCATGGGACGGCCCCGGCCGGAAAGGAAAAGAGTGCGCTGCAGGGCGGTGGCCCGGGTGTCCCGTTCCGTAGTGACATTTGCTCGATTGCGGGAAGGGTTCTTTGACGGAGTTGTTTTTGCCTGCTGCAACAACGCTCCCCTGCCCCGCTCCAGGTAGGCGGTGAGCGCATCGACTGCCGGGCGCCCAATGGGCACGACACGTTCCTTGTCGCCTTTGCCGCGGACCAGCACGCTGCCCCCATCGAGCCGGAGATCCTGCTGCTGTAGCCCAACCACCTCGCTGACACGCAGCCCGGCCGCGTAAAGCAGCTCGACGATGGCGTGGTCGCGCAGGGCAACGCCACCCGCATTCACCGTCCGCGCGGCCTCACCGGTTGTTTCCAGCATGGTGCGCACGTCAGCCCTTGGCAGACTCTTCGGCAGCACCTTCCAGCTTTGGGGAGATTCAAGATGGAGTGTGGGGTCGGCGGCGATGCGCTTGTCGCGGAGCAGCCAGCGGAAGAAGCCGCGCAGGCAGCTCAGCTTGCGCGCCACCGTGCGCCCTTCCATGCCATGTTCGCGCAGGTGCTGCAGAAAGCCACGTACCGAGGCGGTATCGGCGGTGAGCAGGGTTGCAGCGTGCTCTTCGCCATACTCCGCAAACGCGGACAGATCGCGCCGGTACGCCAGGCAGCTGAGCGGGCGCAACCCCCGCTCCACGCGCAGATGCGTTTCATACTCGCGCAGAAGCGCCGTGTTGGTTGCCGGGGGTCGTGCAGCGTCCATCTAGAGTAGCTTGCAGCAAGGCCGCGCTGGTGGCCAGCCCCCGTACCCGCTTCGACATCGCCGTGCGCAAGCCCGGCATCTATCGGCAAGCCCGGCATATAGCGGCAACACCGGATAAACTGAAGGCAGCCATGTTTGAGAACCTCAGCGACAAGCTTCAGCGCGCCTTCAAAGACCTTCGCGGCCAGGGCACCCTCACCGACGAGAATATCAACGACGCCCTTCGCCAGATTCGCACCGCGCTGCTGGAAGCCGACGTGAACCTGGACATTGCCCGGGAGGTCGTCGATCACATCCGCGCCAAAGCACTGGGCAGCGAGGTCGCCACCGCGCTTTCACCCGCCGAGCAGATTGTGAAGATCGTGCGTGATGAACTGATGGATGTGCTCGGCCACGATACCGCCAAATTCAAGTTCGCCCCCCAGCCGCCCACGGTCATTTTGATGGCGGGACTTCAGGGTTCAGGCAAAACCACAACCGCGGGCAAGCTGGCGCAATGGCTGAAGAAGGGTGGCCATCGGCCCTTGCTGGTGTCGGTGGACGTGTATCGGCCGGCGGCGCGGGAACAGCTGGCGGTGGTGGCGAGATCGATTGGCGCACAGCTGTATGCCGGCAAACTGGGCACGGATGAGGTGCATGGGGCTTTTGGAACCGCGGACGTTTTGCGCCTCGCCAAGGAGGCTCGGCGCGAGGCCGCCAACTTCGGCAATGACATTCTGATCGTCGACACGGCCGGACGTTTGGGCATTGACGAGCAGTTGATGGACGAGATGGCGCAGCTGAAGGCTGAGCTCAACCCGACCGAAATTCTGTTTGTGGCCGACGCGATGACGGGCCAGGACGCGGTGAATTCGGCCAAGGCCTTCAACGATCGGCTGACCATCACCGGTGCGGTGTTGACGAAGATGGATGGCGATTCTCGCGGCGGTGCGGCGCTATCGATCCGCAAGCTGACCGGCGCGCCGATCAAATTCCTAGGCACGGGCGAAAAGTCGGACGCCTTTGAGGCGTTCCACCCCGACCGCATCGTCAGCCGCATCCTCGGCATGGGCGATATTGCCACGCTGCTCGAGCGCGCCGAAGAAAAGCTGGATAAATCCAAAGCTGAAGCCTTTGCGAAGAAGGCTTTCAGCGGCGAGGGCTTCTCGCTGGAGGACTTCCGCGAACAGCTGCGGCAGATCAAAAAGCTCGGGAGCATGCAGTCGATTTTGAAGATGCTGCCCAGCATCGGCCCCTTCCAGGGCTTGCAGCAGGCCGCCGAGCACATCGACGACAAGCAATTCAACCGCGTCGAAGCGATGATCAACTCCATGACGGATAAGGAACGCCGCAACTCCGCCATCATCAACGGCAGCCGCCGCAAACGCATCGCCGCCGGCTCCGGCACCACCGT
>CAXTRN010000202.1:0-6652 GCA_964246645.1 uncultured Acidobacteriaceae bacterium | reverse complement strand
AGATCCAGCCCGGAGAACGAGTAGTGTTGTTCAATACCGGAGCGGGGTTGAAATACACCGATACCGTGGCCGAAGCGATGCACCTGCGCAGGCCGGGATCGCTGCCGACCTCGTTGCCGGTTGGGGGCATTATTACGCCGGTGTAACGGCTGAGTGGGTTTCGGCCAACCGGATCGTTAGAGCGAAGTGCGTCCGACAGTACCATCTCGCCGAAAAACCGCCGTCGACGGGCGCCGCAGCTACCCGGCGAAGCAGGTTTTGCCACCGACGCCTTTGGCTCCGGCCGCTTTGGCCGCAGGTTCGGTCATGTAACGGCCATGGGCGGTTTTACCGTAGAAGCGGTCGCCGGGGCAGTGATATTTGCTGGAATTGGTGTTGATCCAAACCTTGTCGGGGCCGCCGCCGGGGGCTTGTTGCGCTGCGGGCTTCGGTGCCTGTTTCCGTGCCGGGGGCGCAGCGTGTGGCGTGGTTTCAGGCGCGGTGCCGGCTTCTTGGGTATGGGCGGCTGCGGAAACGGATAGCAAAACCGCTGCGACGGCAAGAGCGAAACGATTCATCGGGGACGATCTCCGGATATAAGGTCAGCAGTGAACTTCGATGGTAGCAAAAAGGGGCTCACGAAGGGGATAGCACTTTTGCAGCATCGGCTGCCTCGCGGGCGGCCGGTGCCGAACGGGCGGTGAGTCCGACGGCGGCCAGCAGAATCATCGCCCCGCCCCCATACGCCAAGCCGCCCAGGTGCTCGCCCAGCACAGTCACCCCCAGGATGGAGCCGACAAGCGGCTCGATGTTCAAAAGAACGCCGGCTTGGGACGCGGGCACCCGGGTCATGCCCCAGTTCCAAAGCAGTGTCGTCGATGCTGTGCACAGAAAGCCGCTGCCGGCGAGCGCCGCCCACGCCTTCAGCGATACCCCATGCACAGGCGGCGGCCCGTAGAAGAAAAAGACGCAGACCGCCAGCATGAGAAAGCCGAGCAGAAGGCCATAGGCGGAAACCGTGACAGGACTGTGGTGGGCGATGAGGCGCTGGTTCACCAAGATCCAGAAAAGCGCGATCACCATGGAAACGACAACCATCAGATCGCCGGCCAGCGAAGGCCCGTGAAGCGAAGGTCCGTGAAGCGAAAATTCATGACCGGCCGCGCCCTGCACGGCGGCGACGCCATGGTGACTGCCAAGGGCGATCAGGGCGGCGCCGGTCGTTGAAACCGCAAGCGCCGCCCAGCCCAGCGCATGAAGGCGCTCCTTGGCAAATACCGTGGCGCCGACGGCCAGAATGACCGGCATCGTGCCCACCATCAACGAGGCATGCGAGACCGTGGTGAGCGAAAGCCCGCGGAATTGAAGCAGAAACTGCACCGGAACGCCTAAAAACGAACCCACCGCCAACCAGCTCCATTCGTGCCGGCTGAAGTGCGGTCGATGCGTGAACAGCAGCGGCAGAAGGCCGAGCAAGGCAAAGGCGAAGCGGTAAAAGACCATCGAGCCCACATTCATTTCGGCGAGCGCGATCTTGCCGAAAAAGAAGCCGCAGCCCCAAAAAAAGCTGGCCAACGCGCAAGCGGCAAAGCCCAGGGTGCCCTTGAACCGGTGATCCCTGTTCTTGTCTGCCATCCTTCTATGCTCCCACAAACGTGACCGGCGCCCGGCGCCCTCCCTCCCCCTCCCCGGCAGAGCCGGTGATAGATTGAGGATCATGGGCGTCGCCCGTTCCTTCTTTGTTTTGTTGCTGTTCCAGTTGCTGGGAGAGGCTGTGAGCCGATTTGCACACCTTCCCGTACCCGGGCCTGTGATCGGCATGGTGCTGCTGGCGGGCTGGTATATCGCGCGACGCCGCGAGCCCAGCCAACAGCTGTCCAGCACAGCCGATGGCCTGCTGAGCGTATTGGGTTTGCTGTTCATCCCTGCCGGCGTGGGGATTGTCGCCAACCTTCCGCTGCTGCGCTCGGCATGGCTGCCGATCACGGTAGCGTTGATCGGCTCGACGCTGCTGACACTGATCGCCACGGCAGCGGTGATGCAGTGGGCTTCACGAAAAGAAGCAAGCGGAACGCTGCCTGTACCGGAACGGCTTCCATGATCCCGGCATTTTCGATCCCTGCATTTTGGGTTCCCGCATTCACGAACCCCGCGTTTTCGCAACTTCGTCTTTCCCCCGGGGTGTTGCCCCTGTTCGCCCTGGTGCTTACCTGCGGGGCCTACCTGGCAGGCACGGCATTGGCAAGGCGGATACGCAGCCCGGTCGCCAACCCGGTGTTGACCGCGATCGTGCTGATCGGTTTGGTGCTCCGCGGGCTTCACCTTTCGTATGAGACGTATTTTTCCGGGGCGCAGTTCATCCATTTCCTGCTGGGACCGGCAACCGTCGCCTTGGCCATTCCCCTGGTACGTTCCCTTGAGGAGATGCGACGCCGGCTTTGGCCCACGCTGGCCGCGCTCATGGCCGGTTCGGTGGTAGGCGCTGTGAGTGGGTATGCGCTCGTCCGGGCATGCGGCGGCAGCCAGGCGATTGCTTTTTCCATGCTGCCCAAGTCGCTCACCACGCCGATTGCCATCGGTGTGGCCGGCAGCATCGGGGGACTGCCGTCGCTGGCGGCCGTGCTCGCGATTGCGGGCGGCATCCTGGTTGCCGTGGCGTTAGACCCTGTGCTGGGCCTTTTGCACATCAGCGGACCTGCGGCCAGGGGCATGGCCGCAGGCACGGCGGGCAGCGGCATCGGCGCTTCCCGTGTCATTCCGCAACATCCGCTTGCGGCCGCTTTTGCCGGAGTCGCCATCGGGGTCAATGGGCTGCTCACGGCGGTGTTGGCCCCTTTACTCGCACGGCTGTTGCGGCACTGGTAGCCCGCCGTTTCTTTGCAAAACGGCGGGCGCTGCGAGAAGTTCTATGCCGACGGACGCGCCGTCATGCGGCCCGGCTATCAGTATTTCCTTGCGTGTTCGTTCACCCTTACCAGATGCGGCAGCTCTGCACCGGCACCATCGGCGCGCCGGCTTTGCAACCGAAGGCCTCCGCAAAGCCGGGCTGGTTGACCACCGGGCCGTTGGCGCGGAAGTGGTCGGGCGAGTGCGGATCGGTAAGCACTTCTTTGCGCACATTTTCCGGACGCTCGTTTTCACACCAGTTCTGCCCCCATGCGATATAAAACCGTTGCAGGCCGGTGTAGCCGCCGATCCTGGCGTTCGGATCGATGCCGTCCTTTTTGGCGCGGTCGAGGTACGCCATATAGGCCAGCAGCAAACCGCCATTGTCGGCTGTATTTTCACCCAGCGTGAGCTTGCCGTTCACATGCACGTCGTCCACCGCCACAAAGCCGCTGTACTCCTTTTCAAGGCATGAGGTGCGCGCTTCGAAGTTCTTTTTGTCGGCGGGCGTCCACCAGTCTTCCAGATTGCCTTTTCCGTTGAATTTCGCGCCTTCATCGTCGAAGCCATGGGTGAGTTCGTGGCCGATCACACCGCCGATGTGGCCGTAGTTCACGGCGATATCGGCCTGCGGATCGTAAAAGGCGGGCTGCAAAATGCCTGCCGGAAAGTTGATGTTGTTCATGCTGGGGTCGTAGTAAGCGTTGATGGTCGGCGGCGTCATCGTCCACTCGAGCCGGTCGACGGGTTGGCCGATCTTGGCGAGCTGACGATCGTTCTCAAAGGCTGTGGCGCGCTGTTGATTGCCGAAAGCGTCGGTCGGCGAGATGCTGAGTTTGCTGTAGTCGCGCCAGCGCTCGGGGTAGCCGATCTTGTCGGTGATCAGGTGCAGCTTTTCTTTGGCACGGACACGAGTCGCGGGGCTCATCCATTGCAGGTTGTCGAGGTCGCGGTCCATGGCCGCTTCGATGTCATGCACCATTTCCAACGTTTTGGCCTTGCTGTCGCCAGCAAAGTACTGCTGCACGTATACCTGCCCGAGCGCCTCGCCGAGTGCGCCGTCGACAGTCTGCGAGCAGCGCTTCCAGCGGGGGCGCTGCTGCGGCTGGCCGCTCAACTCAGTGCCGTAAAAATGGAAGTTCTCCGCATCGAAGCTGTGCGGCAGAACGCCGGCATAGGTGGTCAGCAGGTGATAGCGAAGATACGCGCGCAAGGTGTCCATTTTGGCTGAATAAATGGCGCTGACGGCGACCGGAAAGAACTTCGGCGTGGCGTTGTTGAGAGACGTGATCTCCGGTGAGTGAACGGCCTCGAGAAACGGCGCCAACGGGATGCCGTGCAGGCTTGATTCAAAGGCCGCCAGCGTTTCCGGGTGGTAGATCGCGGCGGGGTCACGCATTTCGGTTACGGTGAGCGACGCTTCCGCGAGCCTGGTTTCAAAGGCGAGAATGTCGCGGGCGTCATTGGCGGCGCGTTCAGGAGACTGGCCGGCGAGCACCAGCATCTTGCCGATGTGCGCCACGTACTGGTCACGCAGCAGCTTGTCTTTTTCGCCGGTGCGCGTGTAATAGTCACGCTCCGGCAGGCCGAGTCCGCCCTGCGAGATGACAGCGATCTGCTTGGTGGAATCCTTGAAGTCCTGCATCTCCCCGTAGCCGAAAAATACGTCGACCCCGTAGCGCTGCAACTCGCCGGCGAAGTAGGGCAAGCCAGGCTTCGTGACGTGGTCGATCTGTTCCAGCAGGGCTTGCACCGAGGCGAGGCCTTTTTCATCGATCAGCGTGGTGTTCAGGCAGGCTGCGTAATCGTCGCCGATCTTTTGCTCATTGGGCGTGCGCCCCGGTGCGGAGCCGGCGTACTTCGTGAGGATGCCCTGGAGCCGTTCGGTGTTGACGTTGAACAGGGTGTAAAACTGGTCGACGCCGGTTTGATCGGCCGGAATCGGATGGTTGGCCGCGAAGTTGCCGCAGGCGAACTTGTAAAAATCGTCGCAAGGATTGGCTTTGGGATCGAGCGAAGCGGTGTCGAAGGCGGGCGCGGGTTGCGCATGCACGTTCATCGGCGCGGCTGAAGCCTGAGCCTGAGTCTGGGAATACAGTGGCGAAGTGGCGGCAAACATTGCGGCGAGTAGAACAAACGGCGCGCCGTTCCGGTACATACGTTTATTCATCGAAAATGCGTCTCCTGGCCTTGCCTGTGTTGGTTCTGCGTGTGTCGGTCCTGCATCGGGCGATTTTGCATGTGGCGGTAACCTGTAGATTCGCGCACAAGGACTTCATCCAGCGGCAATGACATTGCAGTGAGAGCTTGGGCGCACCGGATGATCGCCTGAACACTCGTTTAGACTAGAGCCTACAAGGAACGGGGCGGGAGCTGGGCTGAATCTCCATGCGCTTTGCAAATTTACCTCGATGGGCGACGCCGCAAGCCGGCTTGCTGGCCGCAACCCTCGCCTTTGCCACCGGAACAGCCAGCTTTGGCGAAAAACCACCCGTGCCCAGCGCGCGCCTGCCGCTGCGGACCCTTGGCTTTCCTGGGTATACGTTGGCACTGATGCATGCGGGCGCTTCCATGGCCACCGTGCATGTGTTGGACAGCAAACACATCCTGTTCACCTACAGCCTGCGCAAGCTGGTGCCGCGGCTGGTCGGCGACAGTGAAAACGACACCGATCGCCTGGTGGCCGCCGAGATCGTCGAGGTGCCCAGCGGCAAGGTGCTCGAGCAAACGGAATGGCACCTGCACGATCACGGCCGCTATCTTTGGAGCGCCGGTCAGGGCATGTTTCTGCTGCGGCAAGGGCAGGAGCTTTCCACCTTTAATCCGATGCATGGATTGCAGACGCACACCGCGTTCGATCGCATCGCGTTGCCGCACCGGCCGGGCAATCCAGAACTTGTTTCGGCCTCGCCGGATGGCAAGGTGCTGACGGTGGAGATGCAGCAGGACGCCGATGAAGGCGAGCACGAAGCGTCGCTCGGTGCCGCCTCGCGGTCGAAACGCACGACGATCGAGTTTTATCGATTGCTCCCGGCCGGCGATGCCCAAGCAATCCCTGCGTTCAGACCCGCCGGCGTGATGGGAGCGCCCGGCTACCTGCGGCTCGCGGTGGATGGCGATGGCTATCTTTGGGCCGAAGATGTGAAGCGCAATCAATGGTCCATCAGCTTCAACGAGTACGAGGGCAAGCCGCAGGACCTGGCTTCGGTGTACAGCTCGTGCGCACCACGCTTGACCCTGCTGAGCCGCAGCGAATTTTCCGCCATCAGCTGCAAGGCTTCCGACAGCACGCCGCAGATTGCGGTGTACGGCTTTGACGGCCATGAGAACTGGGAAGAAAGCTTCGGCGAAACGCTGCAGCCGCCGTCCCTGGTCGCGGCGCCCGGAGCCGGACGGTTTGCGATCAGCCGGCTGGTCGCCTCAAGCGGCGGCAGCCCCATCAATGGGCTTTCCCGGGTCGACCCGCTCACCCAGGAAATCCGCGTTTATCAGAACGTGAGCGGTGACCTTTTGCTGCACGTGATCTGTGACCCGGCGGTGCGCACACCGGAGAACTTCGACCTTTCCGCCGATGGACGCACCTTGGCGGTTCTGGGCAGGGAGGCCATTGAACTTTACAGCTTGCCCGGCCTGACTGCCCGCGATCGCAAAGACCTCGCCGAGGTGCAGACCATGGCGCCCCCGGTGTCAGAAGGACCCGTGGTGTTGCGGCGTTTCACGCGGCCCGTGGTGGCGGAACCATCCGTCACCCGCGAAGAAACCGCGGCACCCTCTGCAACCAGCACAA
>CAXTRN010000201.1:0-6658 GCA_964246645.1 uncultured Acidobacteriaceae bacterium | reverse complement strand
GCGTCGGTTGTACCCCCGCGATGGCTTCATGGCCCACCTGATCGGCTATGTGGGGGAGGTGTCCGAGGCCGATCTCCACAATTCCAAGTACGCCTTTTACGAGCCCGGCGATGTGGTGGGTAAATCGGGTGTGGAAGAAGCCTACGATGAGCTTTTGCGCGGGCAGGACGGCTCGCGCGACACGGTGGTGAACTCGCACGGGCGCGAGGTCGGCGTCACGGGCGAGGAGTACGCGAAACCGGGACAGGATCTACGGCTGACGATCGATCTGGACGTGCAAAGAGCGGCCGAACAGGCGCTCGAAGGCAAGATCGGCGCCATTGTGGCGATGGACCCGCACACGGGAGAGATCCTGGCGATGGCATCGCGGCCGACCTTTGATCCGAACCAGTTTTCCGTCCGGCTGACGAAGGCGTATTGGCAGACGATCCTCGACAACCCTGATCACCCATTGCTCAATAAAGCGATTCAAGCGCAGCTGGCGCCCGGTTCGACCTTCAAGATCATCATGTCGGTGGCCGGGCTGGAGCAAGGCGTGGCGCAGGATTTGAGGGTGAACTGTGCCGGCGGGGCGAGCTTTTACGGGCACTTTTTCGCCTGCGACCGGCACCACGGCGGGGTAGACATCCACACGGCCATTCCGTACTCGTGCGACACGTTTTATTACACGCTGGCAAACCGGCTCGGCATCGGCACCATCGATCGGTATGCGACTTCGGTGGGGATCGGCGAAAAGACCGGCATCGATTTACCCGATGAAGCCGCGGGCCTGATGCCTTCGGAACAGTGGAAGCTGAAGCAGCAGCACGACAAATGGTATGCGGGGGAGACGATCTCGGTCGGCATCGGTCAGGGCGCGATCCAGGCGACCCCTTTGCAGCTGGCACGGGCGATCGGGGGCATTGCATCGGGCGGTGTGTTGCGGCGGCCGCATGTAGTCTTTCCTGAGGAACTGGCCCCGTCGCAGCACGAAGCGGTGCTGGAGAGTTTTCCGGGCTCGGGCGACAGGACGATTCCGCTGTCTTCGGAAAATTGGCAGATCATCACGGATGCGATGGCCAATGTGACCTCGAGCCCGATCGGCACAGCGTATGCCGCCCATCTGGAAGGCGTCGACTTTGCAGGTAAAACCGGCACCGCGCAGGTGATGAGCCACACGGCGCTGGCTAAAACCGGCAAAGGGCATAATACGGAGCCAAATGCGTGGTTTGTGGGGGTCGCCCCGCGACGCAACCCGGATATTGCGGTCGCCGTGCTTTGGGAACATGGGAATTGGGGCAATAATTCCGCGAAACTGGCCGCGCAGGTCATCTCGGCGTACGTGAACAAGCAGCGTACGCGCAGCGGCAATCTGGTGAAGGTAAGGGCAGCGGCAAAAGTTCCCGAGAACGAGGCCGCGCCCGGCACCACGCCCGGCACCGCAGCGACGGAAGCGGATGCGAAGCCGACAGACACGCGCTAGCCGTTGCAGCCGCTTCGCCTCATGATGGCAAGATGGCGGTTTGGGTCTCGACCAGAGTTCAATCCCTCAATCCTTGGCCATGTTCACGCCACATTTCCGCTGACGCTGATGCTGATGTAGAGAAAAGCGCAATCTCCCGGTCCAAATCTGGTCCCGAGGTTCTTCTTGCTTCCGGAGTTCCAACCCGTGTACATAGAGGAACAATGCAACGGCCGATCAACAGCAACGCTGAGATGGAAAGCCGGTCGTGAGGATCTCCGGCACGGCGTCGCGGGTCGCCGCTTCTGAGCGCCTGCTGGCCCTCGATGTTCTCCGGGGTTTTACCGTTGCAGGCATGATTCTGGTCACCGACCCCGGCACCTATGACGCAATCTATGCGCCGCTGCGCCATGCCGCATGGAACGGCGCCACTCTGACCGACATGATCTTTCCATGCTTCCTGGTCATGGTGGGCGTTTCGACGACGCTGTCTGTAACGGCGCGCCTTAAACGGGGAGCATCACGCGCTTCTTTGGCGCTGCATGCGCTGCGCCGGTCGGCCTTGCTGATTGTTTTGGGCTTCTTGGTCAACGGCTTCCCGTTCTACGATCTTTCGCACCTGCGCTTTCCCGGCATTCTGCAACGCATCGGCGTTTGCTATCTGCTGGCCGCGCTGCTTTACCTTGGCCTGAACAAGCCGGCGATCAGCGATGGAGTCCGCCGTGCCGTTCTGCTCGGTGTGATCTTTGGTGCGCTCGCCCTGTACTGGGCTTTGCTGCGGTTCTACCCCACGCCCGGTTTCGGGGCTGGACACCTGGACTCTCTGGGCAGTCTTCCTGCGACCGTCGACCGCGCCCTTTTCGGGGTTCGCCACCTTTGGGCTTACGGCCTTACGCCGGGGCATGGCGTTACCTATGACCCCGAAGGGGCGCTTTCCACCCTGCCGGCCTTGGCAACCGTACTCTTCGGTGTGCTTGCGGGTGAAGAACTGCGATCGCAGGCGACGCGGTCGCACAAGTGCGCTGTTCTGGCACTCGACGGCACGGTGCTCTGGCTGGCTGGGCTTTGCTGGAGCGGCTCACTGGTGCTCAACAAGCGGATTTATACGCCGAGTTTTGCGATCTTTTCCGCGGGCCTTGCGCTTCTGCTGCTAGCCGGCCTGCTTTATGTCATCGATGTGAAGCATTGGCGCCGCGGTTGGACGCTGCCGCGCATCTTCGGCACGAATGCGATCTTTGCGTTTGTACTTTCAGGCGTTCTTACCGCGACACTCATGGTCGTTCACGTGCGGAGCGCCGGCGAATATGTCGACTTGCATACGCTGCTGTACCAGCGAGGCTTCGCTGCCTGGCTGCCGCTGCGTTTCGGATCACTGCTGTACGCTGTAGCAATCGTCTTGCTGAACGCAGCGCTCATCTATCCCCTGTACCGACGCCGCATTTTTCTTAAACTTTGAGCCGGCGCACATACCCGTTCGCTTGGGGAACGCCGCCGAGGAACGGTTGGGATTTCGCCTTAGAATGACGTATGCAGAGTGAGGCGCAACCTGTTGCTTGCCCGGTGTGTGCCACGTGGAACGGGGACGGCCCGGTGCTCGGGTATGCGCAGCCGCCCTGGCGGCTGAAGAGCTGCCGTAAGTGCGGCATGGTGTACCTGGAAAATCCGCCGAGCTATGCAGCGCTGGAAGAAGACCTGGCCTGGGAGCGGACCTTTGCCGCCGAAACCACGGAACGCCGGCAACGCAACCCATTCCTGTATAAACTCGGCCGTTTGCCGAAGGCGGCGGTGCAGCGGCTGCTGAAGCGGGACAAGCTGCTCAGCTTTGCCCTGCGGTACTTCAGACCCGGGCCCATTCTCGATGTCGGCTGTGCGGGTGGGCATACCCTGGCGAACTTCCCGGAGCAATACACGCCGTACGGTATCGAAATCAGCCATCACCTGAGCCAGATGGCGAACAGCCGGTTCGCCCCCCGGGGCGGCACGGTGATCCAGGCGGATGCGCTGACGGGACTGAGCCATCTGCCGCGGCACGAGTTTACCGGGATCATCATGACCTCGTTTCTTGAGCATGAGGTGCATCCGCGGCAAACCCTGTTGCGCACCAAAATGGTCATGCGGTCGGGCGGCAAATTAATCATCAAGGTGCCCAACTACGCTTCATGGAACCGGCGTTTGCGGGGCGGGCGGTGGTGCGGCTTCCGCTTTCCTGACCATGTCAATTACTTCACGCCGCCTTTGCTGCGACGGCTCTTGCTTGAAAGCGGCTTCCGCATCGTGCGTTTCCGGCTCGTCGACCGGCTGCCCACCAGTGACACGATGTGGTTGGTGGCTGAGCTCCCGTGAGGGAGCTTCGTTAAGGCTGTCCGCGAAAAAAGCGCGGAGCCGCGCTCATGCTCACCCTTGTCGTTCTCGATAATTGTCGTTCTCGATAATTGTCGTTCTCGATGCGATTGGGATCGGGATCGTGTTTCCGACGCTGCCCGCGCTGGTCCGCTCGCTGCTGCATGGGCGAGGCAATGTGGCGACCCAGTACGGCCTGTTGCTGGCCGCGTATACCCTTGCTTTCCTTTTGCTTTCCTTTGTTGTGGGCACATGCGAAGACGGAAACGACGCATGCGCCGGTAGACTGAACGGGTGTTGCGCACCCGCTTCCGCGATTTCGACTGGACGCTGCTGGCTTTTGTGCTCCTGCTGAGCATCCTGAGCGTGGTGGAAATCCGCTCAGCCACGGCGATGACAAAGTTTCATGGTTTTCAGGTCAAGCAGATGGGCTTCTTCGCCATCGGGCTGGCATTGATGTTCGGGATCGCGCTGATTGATTACCATCGGCTGCTCGATATCGCGCCCTGGGCCTATGGCGTGGGCATGACGAGCCTGTTAGCGGTAAAGGCCGTGGGACAGAAGGTGATGGGTGGCCGGCGCTGGATCAACCTCGGCGGCGGGGTGCACTTTCAGCCGTCGGAATGGGTGAAGCTGGTGCTGATTGTCGTGGCGGCGCGCTTTTTCTGGACATTTATCGCGAACAAACGCGCGCTGCGGTGGCTGGATGTGGCCAAGGCTTTCGCGCTGATTGGTGCGCCGATGTTGCTGGTGCTTTCGCAACCCGACCTGGGCACGGCGCTGACCTACTCGCCCGTGTTGCTGGTGGGACTGTTTCTGGGGGGGCTGAAGTGGAGGCAGGCGGCGGTGCTTCTTTTGGGCTTTCTGCTGCTGGTGGGGGGCATCTGGAAGAGCGGCAAGGTGCTGAAACCGTACCAGAAAGCTCGGCTGACGGCGTTTACCAACCCTGAAACGGACCCAAAAGGATCGGGGTACCAGATTCGGCAGAGTCTGATCGCGGTAGGTTCGGGCGGTATTTGGGGCAAGGGCGCCAATAAGGGTACGCAAACGCAGGGTGATTTCCTGCCCATTCCTTATACCGATTTCATCTTCGCCGCATTTTGCGAGGAGCACGGGTTTTTGGGCGCGCTCGGCGTGCTGCTGCTGTACCTCCTTATCCTGCTGCGTTTGATTGAAAACGCACAAACCGCCCCGGACCCGCCGGGTACGCTGATTGTGATGGGGGTAGCGGCGGTGTTGCTGTTTCAAGTCGCGGTAAATATCGGCATGTGCGTGGGACTAATGCCGGTCACGGGCATTCCGCTGCCGTTGATGAGCTATGGCGGATCGTCGGTGTTATTTACGTTTTTGGCGCTCGGTATTGTGATGAACATCCGGATGCGGCGATTTGTAAATTAAGGCGTTCCGCGCCGGTATCTGTTCCATAAGGGAACTCCGGTCCAGCGAGAGAGCCTTGGCTGCGGCCTGAAGGCGATCGTTCCCGAAACGGGAATAGCAGAGCATCTATCTCTATTCACCTCTGTGTAATTTGTTTCAGCCGCTCTTCTTTGGTGCATACTGTTCACAGGGTCCGGCCAAAGGCCGGGCGACAACCCCGCTGCAACGGACGAAACCATTCCCGGCGCGGCGGAGATGAAGATTACCACCAAAGGCCGGCCAGGCGGATCAACTTCTCGCGGCCGGACAGGTTTTGAGCATGCTTGCCCATGGACGGTTAACGACCCCGCCTCTCGTTGAGGCTGTCGCGGTCACAAACTCCATGGCGGGTACGCGGTTTGCCGGCGTCTTCGGACGTCGAGCGGCCAAGGCAACTCCACTGGAATCCTTTGAATATGGCGCTTGCTCGCCGTCCCGCTCGTTGCGGATGGCCGGGCGCGCCCGCCGCAGGGCGGTCGGATCTTTCCGGCCGCGGCAGCACAGAGCACCCACTCCAGCCCGCGCCTCTCAAGTCCTGTCCCCAGCAAGGGAGGCAACCTCCGGAAGCTGACGTTTGCAGGCTTTTGGGGGTGCGATCTTCGCCTGTCCTGCCTGCCCGTAACCCGGGCAGAAAGCAGATGCAGTGTCGAAAGAGATTTATATTTCCAGCACGCCGCATGAAACGCGGCTCGCCATCGTCGAAAAAGACGAACTGAGCGAAATCTATTATGAGCGTGAGAACGAATACACGCTTGCAGGGTCCATCTATAACGGCCGCGTGACGCGCGTGTTGCCGGGGATGCAGTCGGCTTTTGTCGATGTAGGACTTGAGCGCGACGCCTTTTTGTACATCACCGACTTCATGGAAGAACAGGGTGAGTCGGCCGATTTCGACCATGGCAACGACGCCCGGCGCGGCGGCGAGACCGCTGAGCGGAGCGGAGAACGTACCGAGCGCAGCGGGGAACGCACAGACCGCGGCGGAGAGCGTGCCGACCGTGGCCGGCGAGGTGAACGAGACCGTGGCCGCGGCCGAGAGGACGGCCGAGAGATTGCGGCAGAGCCGCTGAGCCAACAGGTTTCCTTTGAAGCCGGGCCTGCGGAACCTGAAGCACTGCGATCTGTAACGGAAACCGCAACGGCCGAGAGTGACGAAGCGGGCGGAGAAGGAAGCCGCCGCTGGCGTGGTCGTCGTGGTCGGCGACGCGGTCGCGGCTCGGATGGCCGTGCGGCGGCAACGACCGGCGAAACACCGGCGTCGGCCGACGCGTCGCAAGACGAAGCCGGTGCCGACGAGCTGGTTGTCGATTTTTCTGTGCAAGATGACGCCGCACCGGTGATGCTCGAGCAGGTGTACGGGCAGGAGCAGCCCGTTGACGCTCAGCAGGAGCGTCCCCGTGAGGAGCGGGGCCGGGGTGAACGCGGCCGGAGTGACCGGGACCGGAACGGACGGGATCGGGG
>CAXTRN010000200.1:0-6667 GCA_964246645.1 uncultured Acidobacteriaceae bacterium | reverse complement strand
GCCTATATCGGGCTGCTGAACTTCCTTTTCGCGCAGCAGCGCGGCGGCAAATTCGTTCTGCGCATCGAAGACACCGACCGCACCCGCTTTGTGCCCACCTCCGAAGCCATGATCTTCGACGCCCTCCGCTGGGTGGGTCTCACCTGGGATGAGGGCCCCGATGTCGGCGGTCCCCACGGGCCCTATCGCCAATCCGAGCGCACCGCGCTGTACCGCGAATACGCCGACAAACTGCTCAGCAGCGGCCATGCTTATCGTGCCTTTGAAACGCCCGACGAACTCGAAGCCGAGCGCAAAGCCCAGATCGCCACCAAACAGCCGCCCAAGTACAACGGCCGCTCCCGCACGCTGAGCGAAGCTGAGGTCGCCGACGAACTCGCCGCCGGCAAGCCCTTTACCGTGCGCCTCAAGGTGCCCACTGAAGGCGCGACAACCTTTCGCGACGAGCTTCGCGGCGAGGTCACCTTCGATCATGCCAACGTCGACGATCAGGTTCTGCTCAAATCCGACGGATTTCCCACATACCACCTCGCCAACGTCGTCGACGATCACCTGATGGAAATCAGTGACGTCATCCGCGCCGAAGAGTGGATCTCCTCCACCCCCAAGCACGTTTTGTTATATCAGGCATTCGGTTGGGAACTTCCGAAGTTCTGGCACATGCCCTTGCTGCGCAACGCCGACAAGAGCAAAATCTCCAAACGCAAAAACCCCGTCTCGCTTATCTACTATCGCGAGGCCGGTTTTCTCCCGGAAACCATGCTCAACTTCCTCGGCCTCATGGGCGGCGGCATGGCCCAGCCCTCCGAGCAGGAGATCATCTCCAAAGGCCTCGACATGAAGCTGAGCGACATGTTCTCGCTCGACGACATGCTGGCCCGCTTCGACTTCGCCCGCATCTCGCTTGGTGGCCCGGTCTTCGACCTTGTGAAGCTCCGCTGGCTCAACGGCGAGTACATCCGCAAGCTTTCGCCCGAAGCCTTCTTCGAAGCGCTACGGGCAACGGTTCTTTCTGACCGCTATCTGCGCGCTATTGCGCCGCTCGTGCAAACGCGCATGGACACCCTCGGCGGCTTCGGCGATATGGCCGATTTCTTCTTTCGCGACAACCTCGTCGTGCCCGAAACAGCCTGGCTGCCCAAAAAACGCACGCCGGAAGACACCCTCGCCTTTGCCGCCGATCTGTTACTCACACTCGAAGCAAGCCCCTGGGAACCCCAGGCCATCGAGGCCGCGATGAAGCAACTGGGCGAGGAAAAAGGCTGGAGCGTGAAGGAAAATTTCATGCTCCTGCGCGCCATCCTCACCGGCAGCACCCAATCGCCGCCGCTGATGGAAAGCTTGGTTGTCTTCGGCAAAGCCCGCTCCCTCGACCGCGTCCGCCGCTTTTTATCGGAAAAGAAGAAGCTGAAGTAGGGCGGAACCAAGGGCGCGTTCGACGGGTGCTACGCAGCTTCGCTTCAATCGCCGCCCGCCACCTCCGCAAACACCCGCAGCCCCGCTTCCACGCGCCCCCAGTCCACCTCGCCACCCAATCCCAGCCGCACCGCTCGTGGTACGGGCGCGCCGGGGGCGGTGAACCAGCGCGCACCCGTCCCCAGCACACCGCGTGCCGCACACCGCTCCTCGACCGTCTCATCGGTCAGCTCGCCCGGCAGCGATACCCATAAATGCCAGGTGTTTTCCCCGGCCTCCACTGCAAACCCTGACAAGATCTCCAGCGCCCGCCGGCAGCGCACCGCGCCTTCCCGCCGCTTGGCCGCGATGAGCTGATGCAGCGACCCGTCTGCCACCATCGAGCACCCAAGGTCGGTCAACAGCGTTGAACTTCCGCTGGTCATCACCCGCAGCGCCAACTCCATCTGCGCGCCCAGCGCTTCCGGCGCGACCACAAACGCCGTTCGCACCCCGGGCGCCGCGCGCTTCGACAGGCTTTCCACATAGAAAGCCCGCTCCGGCGCCAACGCCACATAGCGCGGCGGCTCCGCTTCCACTAGAAAACCGTACGCCGCGTCTTCAAGAATCGTCAGATCGAACGCCTGCGCCACCTCCACTATGCGCTGCCGCCGCGGGAGGGAAGCCACAGCTCCGGTCGGGTTGTGCTGCGTCGGCATGGTGTACACCGCCGCCACCGGCTCCCGCTCACAAACGGCTCGCAACGCTTCCGGGGCCATGCACTCCCCGTCCATCGCCACCGGCACGACCTTCATCCCTAGCAGCTGTGCCTGGCGCACAAACCACGGATACGTCAGCGCCTCCACGGCCACGGTTTTGCCCGGCAACCCCGCCGCAAGCAGCGCCAGCATCGTCCCATGGTGCCCACCCGTGCAGATCCACGTGCGTTCCACCGGCGTGTGCAGCCACGCCGCCGCGATTTCGCGATTTTTCAGACTGCCGCCAAACGCCGGCAGTCGGATCGCCTCCGCCGCATACCGGTCCACCGCTCCCCGCAGCTGCACAGGCCATGCCGCTTCCTGTTCCGGCAGAATTGGGTAATTGCTTTGCAAATTGATCGGCGGCACGAAAACTCGATTCATCGCGCCAGTTTATAGCCCTTATCATTTCCCCAAAGCTGTCATCTCGACCGAAGCAGACAGCCTCACCGTCTGCGCAGTGGAGAGACCTGCAATTTGCGCGCGCCGGAACGACAGTCAAGGAAGAACGCGCACGAATCACCTCCCTCCATCGGCAAACATGCAGACATATACACTCGAGGGAGTGAACATCCTCTTTGTCGGCGACGTTTTCGGCTCTGCCGGGCGGCACATCGTGCGCGATCATCTGCCGCAGCTGCTCGAAACGCATAGCGTCGATCTGCTCGTCATCAACGGAGAAAATGCCGCGGGCGGCTTCGGCATCACCCCCGCCATCGCCGAAGAACTCTTCGATCTCGGCGCGCACGTCATCACGACCGGCAACCATATCTGGGACAAGCGCGAAATCTTCGAATACATGACCGTTCCCGCCACCTCGCGCGAGCGCGGCCGTCGCGTGCTCCGCCCGGCCAACTACGCCGCGAGCACCCCCGGTTTCGGCGTTTATGAAGGCGAGTTGCCGACAGGTCAGCCGTACGCTGTGCTCAATCTTCAGGGCCGCGTGTTTATGAGCTCCTGCGACGACCCCTTTCGCAAAGCCGACGAGCTTCTCGCTGCCATTCAGAAAAACTCAGGTGCCAAAGTCATTCTCCTCGACTTCCATGGCGAAGCCACCAGCGAAAAAGTCGCGCTCGGCTGGTATCTCGACGGCCGCGTGACCGCCGTGCTCGGCACCCACACCCACATTCCCACTGCGGATGAACGCATCCTGCCCGGCGGCACCGCTTTTCAATCCGATGTCGGTATGAGCGGCCCTTACGACTCCGTCATCGGCGTGGAAACCGAACTGGTGGTGAAACGTTTTCTCACCGGCATGCCCGGTAAATTCGAAGCCGCCCGCGGTAACCCCAAGCTCTGCGCCACCCTCATCGCCTGCGACGGCGCCACCGGCCAGGCTCACACCATCCGCCGCTTCATGCTCGGCGAGTAGGCGGGACCTAGAGTCCAGTGGCGTTCGCGGTGGCATTCAGAACTACAACAAACTTCACCAAGCGCAAAGGCGCGTCCCATATCAGCCGAGGGCGAAGCCCTGGGTACACGCGCACCCGGCCCACATCGCAAGCGCTTAGTCGCCAAGGTTAGCTTGCTCCTCTTCAGCTTGCTCTTCTAACGCAAACACCCGCAAACACCCGCGATACCGTATTGCCCCTACGGTTGAAACCATGTACTTTCGCATAAGCCGCTTATGCGAACTCCCAAATACCCATCCCGCTCCGGCGTATCTTCACGCCCCCACGCCTACAAGCGCCCTGCTATCTCCCTGGGCTTACTCCTCGCCGCAGCCCTGCCCTGTGCCGCCCAGGTCGCCAGCGAAATCAAAGGCCGTATCGTCGACCCCGCCGGTGCCGCCATGGCCGGCGCCGCGGTCACCGCCGTCGAAATGCGCACGGGGGAACAGTATGCCTCTACCACCGGCAAGGATGGCTACTTCGATTTTTCCAATCTCCTTTCCGGGCGCTACCGTCTCCTCACCACCGTGGCCGGCTTTGAACGCCTGCAGCGCGAAGGCCTCGTGCTCGCCGTCGGGCAAACCCTCGGCATCGACCTCCAGCTCACCCTCGGCAGCGAAGCGCAAACCGTGACGGTCGACGCCGACGCGCCCATCCTCGAAAACCAGACCTCCGACATCCAGTTCACGGTACCGCCGCGCCACATCGAAGCCATCCCGCTCAACTCGCGCAACTTCATCCAGCTCACCACCCTCGCGCCCGGCGTCGAGCTGCCCCCCGGCACGCTGCTGCCCCGCATCAATGGCGGCCGTCCCCGCACCAACGAATATCTGTACGACGGCATCTCCGCCCTGCAGCCCGAACCCGGCCAGGTCGCCTTCTTTCCCATCCTCGACGATATCCAGGAGTTCACCGTCGAATCCAACAATGTTTCAGCGGAGTTTGGCCGCTTCAACGGCGGCGTCGTCAATCTGTCCACCCGTTCCGGCAGCAACACCCTTCATGGATCACTCTTTGAGTACGTTCGTAATGAGGACCTCAACGCCCGCAACTACTTCGCACCCACCGCCGCGACAGGACAGGCCCGCAAGCCTGAATACCGCCGCAATCTTTACGGCGGCACCCTCGGCCTTCCTATCCTGAAAGACCGCGCCTTCTTCTTCGGCGATTTCCAGGGCATCAAGCAGGGCATCGGCGTCACGCGCCTTTCCACCGTACCCACCCTCGCCGAGCGGGCCGGTAATTTCAGCAACGTCGCCACGATCTACAACCCAGCTACCACCCGCGTCGTCAACGGCCGTACCGTCCGCACCCCGTTTGCCGGCAACATCATCAGCACGCCCTTTGATCCCGCCGCCGTCGCCCTGCTCGCGACCATTCCCTTACCGAACCTGCCCGGCACCGCCAACAACTACACCCGCACCGCCAACGACTCCGACCACCAGAACCAATTCGATGTCCGCCTCGATGGCGCTTATGGTGTCCACGACCACGCCTTTGCCCGCTACACCTATTACAACGAGGTGGAAACCCCCGTCACACCCTTTGCGAATGGCTCCGGCGCCATCACGGGGACTGTTCTTGGCACCGGAAACGTAGCCGGACCCTCGAATGTTCTCGGCCAGCAGGCAGTACTCAACGAAACCCATACTTTTTCGGCGCATCTGGCCAACGACGCACGTCTGGGCTACACCCGCCGCGCGAACGATCAGACCGGTGCCGTGCTCGGCAACACCGCTTCCGCCGCGCTCAATATCCATGGCATTCCCACCAATGCGGCATTCTCCAATGCCCTGCCGCTCTTCACCTTCACCGGTTTTCAGCAGCTCGGCTCCTCGGCCAGCGTCTTTTCGCAGTACCAGACCGGGGTCTGGGAGTTCGTCGATACCGTGCTCTTCAACCGCGGCAAACACGACATCAAGATCGGCACCGATCTTCGCTGGTACCAGCTCAACGCCATCGCGCCGCCCAACCCTACCGGCTCTTTCGCCTTCACCACCACCGGCACCGATTCCCAGGGCGCTACCGGTGCCGCCGGCGGCAACAGCTTCGCCAGCTTCCTGCTCGGGCAGGTCGATACCTTCTCCATCGACCTCCAGACCAGCACACTCCGCCCACGGGACCACCTCCAGGAGTACTTCGTCCAGGACGACTGGCGTGTCACCCCCAGATTGACCGCCAACCTCGGCGTTCGCTGGACCTTCAACAACCCGTCCACAGAGAAGAACAATCAGGGCGCTATCTTTAACCTCGCGACCCAGCAGCTTGACTACGTCGGAGTCAACGGCAACCCGAGATCTGCCCGCACGACCCACTACGGCAATCTGGGTCCCCGCGTCGGCTTCGCATACGCCGCTGACCGAAAGACCGTGATCCGCTCCGGCTTCGGCATGGTTTTCTTCGACCAATCCGGCGCCACCACGCCCTTTACCGTGCCGCAGTTTCCGTTCATCCAAAACGTCCGCCAGGCCACCCAGGATTCCATCACCGCCCCGTTCACGCTTTCGCATGGCCCCACAGTCGCTCCCATTGCCCTTACGCCGCAGGCTGGCCTTGGCCAAAGCGTTTACACCAGCAACCGCAGCGCCGGTTCCGGCTATGTCGAGCAGTGGAACCTCGCGGTACAGCGCGCCCTGAACGACAATCTTTCCGTTGAGGTCGCTTATGTCGGCTCACATGGCTTACACGTCGGCGTGCCGGACCAGAACCTGAACCAGCTCACGGCCGCACAACTTGCCGTCGGCCTCACAAATCCTGCCGCCCTCACCGGCAAGGTCAATAATCCGTTCTACGGCCAAATCCCGACGTCGTCGTCTATCGGCACCAAAACCATCGCCGCCGCCCAGCTTCTCAAGCCGTTCCCGCGTTTCCAGAATGTCGCCACCTATCGCCAAAACACCGGCCAAACCAACTACAACGCCATCGAGGTGAAAGTCGAAGAGCGTTTGCGCCGGGGGGCCGCCTTTACCTTCGCTTACACCCACTCACGCCTGCTCGACGATGCCTCCTCGGTCTTCTCCTCGACCGTGCTCTCCTCCCCCAACTCCAACTCCCTCATCGCCGCCGACACCTTCCACCCCTATCTCGAGCACGACGTATCCAATGGCGACATGCCCAATGTCC
>CAXTRN010000199.1:0-6708 GCA_964246645.1 uncultured Acidobacteriaceae bacterium | reverse complement strand
CGCCAGATCCAGGTGTGATCGATCAGCGTGTCGTGGCTGTTCACTTCGAGGTTGCCGACGGTTTTGCCGGGAACGGCGCCGCCTTCGCGAAAGAAGACATCCTGCACCACGATGGGGTTGGTTTTGTGCGGCGCATGGCTGCCGGTGGGGCCAATCTGCATCAGCACGGGGGAAAGCGCGGGACCGGCGTCGATGAGGAGGCCGGCGAGGATGAGGCCGTCGACATCGGCGGTGAGCACGGCCGCCGTGCCCAGCGTGGGGTGCAGCGTCGCAAACCCTAAGCCGAGCACAATGGTGCCGGGATGGGTGACGCGCAGCGGTTCAGACAGGTCGTAGATGCCGGGCGTGAGCAAAAGATGGCGGCCCGCGGCAAGCTGCGCATTGAGGGTGCGGGCCGAATCGCGGCCTGGGTGGGCGAGGTAAAACTGCGAGAGCGGGATGTCTTTGCCGCCGTCGTTGCTTTCGCTGTTTACAGTCTGCCGCGTGTCTTGTTCGCTGTTTTGAGTACCGCCTGAGCCGCCGGTTTGGCCGCCGCGCCAGCTTACGCCGGCGCTTTCGGTCTTGAGCGGGGGCACGTGGACGCTCCACTGACCGGTGCCGCCCACCTGCAGAAACGGTTTTTCACGAACAACAGGGGTGTGCGCGATTTCGGTGTAGGCAGGCTTGGGCCATGCGCCTGCAGGCGCGTGGGGAACACCGACGAAGACCATGTTCCAGTTGTCGCCGGACCAGCCGGTCCAGTCGCTATTACGGGAGATCCACTGCTGCTGCGTGCCCGAATCCACATGGCCGTCGACAAGGGTGTCGGCCATCCATCCGCCCGAAGCCCAGCCATGGTTCTGGTGCAGCACAAGATCGCCTTCGATGTGCATGCGGCGGAGCAGCACCGCCTGGGAGACAGCCCATTGCATGGTGCCGGAGGGGATAGAAGAACCGGCGCTGCTTTTGGGCGTTACCGCAAAATTTTCAGCGCTGCGCCAGAAGGTGCAGGTGGCGTTGTTTTTGGGCAAGCTGGCGTCGGCGTGCACGTTGCCGGTGATGTGCACGGCATCGGGCGAGGCGCCAAGGCCGCGGATCTCGGTATAAAAGCCGACCGGCACATCAAGATGGTACTCACCGGGCATGAAGAAGAGGGCATTCCGCTCAGAGCCGAATTCATTATGCTGCTGTGTGGCGTACACGCGATCGATGGCGGCCTGCATCTCCGCCGCAGGCTGCGAAGGACGGAAGACCAGGACGTTGGGACCGAAATCAGGGATTATGGGCTGTTGCGCGTAACATCTGTGCGAAGAAACACCAAGAACAAGGGCACTGAGGCAAAGGTACGGACGAAGGGTCGATCCCATGGTCGTCCAAGGTACGCTGCCGGGAGGATGTTTGTCGTGCGGTGTCATTGGATGTCCGTCTTGGCATTGCCTGGGTGCCTTTGGTTCGCGTGCGAGGTGGAAGGCCGGAGAGGGGGCAATCAGTGACGGTGCACCATCAGGAGCTTCGTGCTGACGCCGACCCCTTTGCTCACGCCGATCTGGAGTACAGCTTCGAACGGCGGCAGATCGCCTTTGGGCAGCCCTAATCTTTGTTGCAGGAAAGCGATATTTTCCGGGTGGCAGGCATATTCGACGGCCATTTGCGTGCCGATCGTAGTCAAGCCGCTGAAGATGATCATGTGGGTGTCCGGTTCGAGGCCGGGAAGAAGGGCGAGGATCGCCGTTTCCTGGGTTTTGTCATTGGGCGGCAGTTGTGCGGGCTCGCCGGGGCGGGGGTGCTGGTTGACGATAAAGCCGTGATGGGCCGCATCGAGCGCGATATTGAACTCTGAAAGGGTAGGCAGATCGTGCAGCGCGGTGTTTTGACTCGGGGCGCCGACAAAGATGAGATTGCCGGACCGTGCCTCGTCCCAGGTGACGAGGCGGCTTCGCGTCAGAAGAAAAGTGGCGTCGCGTGCGTCGAAAAAGCGGGTGAGGTCGTGCACGGCCGCGGCCTCCCCGGTGCCGGTATAGGTGTCGTCGTCTGCTTCGATGTCCTGCGCGCCGGACCGCGGACTCTTTGGCGAAGGCGTTGAAGGATCGATCAAGTGCAAGCCGCTGCTGGGAGAACCACGGAAGAGCGGGTTGCTGAAAATGACCAAAGTGGGCCGGGTCTGACGAAGAAAAGGAGCCCACAGGGCATTGTCGACCGGAGCTTGTGCGGCGGTCCAAAGCTGACGACCCAGCCACCCAAGCACGGCACCAAAGGTGAGCAGAAGGATGAGCAAAAGCGTTACAAACGGCCGAGACATCGTTCGTGACGCGGAAAGTTGTGTTTGCGATGGTTCAATCCGATGGGCGGCGGCGAGCGTGGAGGGCGCTGCGACCGCAGAGGGCGTGGCGACCGCGAAGGGCGCTTCCATGGGCAGCGCAAGTGGGGTTGGCTGTTCGGGCAGCGATCGGCTGGGCACAGATACGGCTTCAAGCACGTCCTGATAACTGGAGGGCCGTTCTGGATGCCGTTCTGGATGCCGTTCCGGATGCTGTTCCGGATGCCGTTCCGGATACTGTTCAGGGTCCCGTTCGTGGAAGACCGGGAGGTAGTGCCCTTTCGGAATATCGACAACCAGGGCTTCATGCGCGCCATCGGTTTCGAAGTGGGTTTTGAGTTTCAAACGGAGCAGACGTGCCTGCGAGCGCACGATGCTGTCGTCCCCTGAGCTGTAACCTGGCCGGCGGCCGAAGATTTTGACCCCGATCTGCTGCTCGGTGGCCTCTTCCGGGTGTTCGCGAACAGCGCAATCCACTACATACAAAAAGAGCTGGCGCAATTTCGGAGATGCCGTGAGCTGCGAACCGGTGGCGACCCGGTGAGCCAGAGCCCGTTGCGCCGACTTTTCAGATGTACCCGTAAGTGGTTTGTTTTGTATCACTTTAAGCGCTTCGCCAAAGGTGAATTTCACCGTCAAGTGATGATACCTCCCTGTGAAACACGGTGACAACCGTTCATGCGAGGCGAGAGGGTGCTCGTGCAAGGAAAAGGTAGGAACTCCTGATGATGTATCCGCGTGGTTTAGGGCGTTTGCCCAAGGTGTCGTTCGGTTGGTCGGTCGGCCTGGTGCTTGGCGGAGCCGTTCTTATGGCAGGTTCCAGCCCGGCCTCGGCGCAGGCTGTGTATGGCTCCATCTATGGCACCGTTACTGACCCTTCCGGTGCCGCCGTGGTGGGCGCGAAGGTCACGGTGACCGACGTGCAAAAGGCAACCGTGCAAACGGCGACCACCAACAGCACGGGAAACTGGACGGTGGACCATTTGATTCCGGACAGTTACACGGTGCAGGTGGAAGCGTCTACCTTTGCGCCATTCAGCACGGCAGCGCTGGAGATCCATGCGGACGCCGCGCAAAAGGTCGACGCCGGACTGGTGGCTGCGGGCTCCACGCAGACAGTTTCCGTGACCTCGGAAGCGCCGGCGTTGCGGACCGATCGGGCCGATGTGTCGGAAATCCTGGATGAGCGGACGATCACCGACCTGCCGAACTTCACACGCAACTTCACAAGCTTTCTCCTTTTGACGCCGGGTGTGCAGCATTCGAGCTTCAACATCGCCGGTCCGGAAAACCCGCAAGGGGGCCTGGCGTTGAACACGAACGGGTCGAACTACGGTGAACAGGGCTTCATCCTGGACGGTACCGACAATCGCGATCCTGTGTTGGGCATCATCGTCATCAATCCAACGCTCGATTCGATCAGCGAAACCAAGGTGACGACGCAGAATTACGATGCGGAACTGGGCGGCGCAGCCGGCGGTATCGTCAGCGTGACGACCAAATCGGGAGGCAATGCGCTGCACGGGGATGCGTTCTTTTTTCGGCATTCGGATGCGTTTTACGCGCGCAACCCGTTTACGCAATTTCAGCCAGACCCGGTTACCGGGCGCACGATTCCGGGCGAGGTATATGGGCAGTTTGGAGGATCGCTCAGCGGGCCGATTCGCAAGGACCGTTCCTTCTTTTTCGTCGACTACCAGGGGCTGCGTAATCGGCTCGGCAGCAGCTTGACCCAGAATGTGCCGACGACGACCGTGCGGAACACCTGCCTGACGGCGACCACCGGGAACTGCGACCTGAGCGAATACACCAACCAGGTGCTCTACAATCCGGTGACGAAGACGCCCTACCGGGCTGCAGGACAGATTCCAGTGTCTGCCTTGAGCCCGCAGGCGCTCAATCTGCTGCGGTTGCTGCCGGCGCCAAACACGACGGGGCAGGGCATCAACAACAATTACGTCGCCGGCGGAAACGGTGTGCTGAACAGTGATCAGGCGGATGTCCGGTTCGATCAGCAGATCAAGGAGAAAATCCACGCGTTTGGACGGTACGATTACGCGCTGTTTCGCTTGGTGGGCGTTCCGGTCTTTGGTGCCGCGGGCGGCAACGGCTTCGGTCTGGGCGGCACGACCGGCAATACGGTCACGCAGAACCAAAGCGCGACGGCAGGCTTCGATTACGCGCTGAAACCGACGCTGTTGACGGATCTGCGGGTGGGCTTTCTCAGCTACCACGTTTCGGAAAACAAGTACGCCGGCCTGACCACAGCCGCCGCGCTGGGCATGCCGAACCTGAATACAACACCGGACACGGCGGGTTTGCCGACGTTTAACCTGAACCAGAACTCGCTAAGCCCGCTGGGGAACCAGAGCTGCAACTGCCCGTTGACCGAAAGCGAGCAGGTGTTCCAACTGACCAATAACTGGACCAAGGTGAAGGGCAATCATGCAATCCGTTTCGGGGCAGACCTGCGGTATGCAAAGAACGTGCGCAACGCCAGCGATAACAACCGCACCGGTTTATTCACCTTCGATAATTCGAGCACGGGCCTTTCCACGGCTGCGGGTGTGGTCAGTACCGGCAACGATCTCGCGTCGCTGCTGGTCGGCACGGCGGCACGTTTCCAGCGCTTCGATGTGTACATCAACGATCAGTACAGTTACCAGAAGCGCGGTGCGTTTTATGCGCAAGACACTTGGCGCATCACGCCCAAGCTGACATTGAACTACGGCGTGCGCTGGGATGTGATCTTCCCGGAAACGGTGAACGGCCTGGGGCATGGCGGTTTTGCCTCTTTGGCCTCGGGCGGAATCCGCGTCGCCGGGGCAAACGGCATCGGTACCAACGGCAATCAGGCGATGGACTATAAAAACGTTGCCGGACGTTTGGGGCTGACCTACCAGGCAACCCCGAGCACGGTGGTGCGACTCGGGCTGGGACAAACGTATGACACGGTCGGCTATTTCGGTAGCCTGTTCGGCAGCGTGCTTTCGCACAACCTGCCCGTGCAGGCCGACGAAGACACCAATCGGATCGGGAACTACACGCCGGGTGCCTTTGCGGCGACCTTTGCCGCGCCGCCGTTGCGTCCAGCACAACCGACGATCCCCAGCACCGGCATCATTCCCTTTCAGGATGCGTATGGGCAAACCTTCCGCCCGGAAACCATTACGCTGCCGCGCGTGGACCAGTACAACATCGCGGTGCAGCAGCAGGTGAGCGCCAACATGACTGCGGAAATCGCGTACGTCGGCAATGTGGGAGAGCGGGTGTATCCGGGTGAAACCTTCGGGTTCGACCTGAACGAGCCCCGCTTGCCGTTGACGCAGGCGGAACTCGCGGCGGGCAACACGGTCCGCCGGCCGTACTACAACCACTTTCTGGGAACGTACCAGGGGGCACCGACGGTTTGCTGCTCAAACGGAATGAACTCTGCCGCGCCTGCCGGGCATGCGATCTACAACGCGCTGCAAACCAAACTCGATAAGCGGCTTTCCAACGGGCTCTCGTTTCAGGCCAACTACAGCTGGTCCAGGGCGGAAAATTATGCCAACGATCCGGCCTTTACCGAATACAAGCGAACCAGCTGGGGACGAAACGATACCAATCGCACACATATTTTCGTGCTCAGCAGCGTGTACAACCTGCCTTTCGGCAAAGGCAAAATGTTTCTGGGCCATGCAAACCGGGTGCTCGACTACGCAGTCGGCGGCTACACGCTGGCGGGTCAAACCACCTGGCAGAGTGGGCGGCCTTTTACGCCGACGTACCAGGAGTGCGGTGCGGATCAGGATCTCGACACGAACTTCGCCGGGCCGGGCATCACCAGCGATTGCCGCCCCGACGGAACGGCCAGTGCCTTTCCATTGGCGGCGAGCCGCCTCAATACGATGACGCACGCGCGCTCGCTGTTTACGCCGGTGGCGCCCTTGACGACCGCGGGGGTCGGCTCCGGACCATTCAGCCGACCGGCGTTCGGCACCTTCGGCGATGTCGGCCGCAACTCGCTGACCGGTCCTCGCGACTACTACGCGGACGTGTCCGTTCTCAAAAACATCCCGATCACGGAACGCGTGCAGGGACAGTTCCAGTTCCAGGTGTTCAACGTCTTCAACCATCCTGAGCTGGATATTCCAAACTCCAGCAACGGGCGGTGCATCGATTGCAGTACGGCATCCACGCCGGGAGCGGGGCTGATCACGAGCCTGGAGTCGAACAGCACGATGCGGCGGTTGCAGTTTGCGGCGCGGGTGACGTTTTAGTTGATACCGCTGCATCTTCGTGGGGGCCGGCTGCTGTGCCGGCCTCCACAGCGTTGCCGCCGGCCTGAGGGTGAGTTGCCTTGCTTTGTTCGCCATTGCCGCCAAGTTCCTTGCCCGCCGCTTGCACACCCGCAGGCGTCTGGTTGAGCC
>CAXTRN010000198.1:0-6828 GCA_964246645.1 uncultured Acidobacteriaceae bacterium | reverse complement strand
CTGCCGTGCAATGTTATCGACCGCAACACCCACCGCGGTCCAATGGTCATAGGCCAGCCAGAGCGGAAAGCGGATGTGAAAAATTTGCATCAGCTCGACAAAATGGTTCGACCAACCTGAACTTACCGTGCTGGCGCCCATCGCATATTCCAGCGACAGATCCCATCCGATGATCCAGGCGATCAACTCGCCCAGGGTCGCATAGGCATAGGTGTACGCTGAGCCGGCCAGCGGAATCATGGCCGCAAATTCGGCATAGCAAAGACCCGCAAAGGCGCATCCCAAGCCGCTCAGCACGAACGAAAGCATCAGGCCGGGGCCGGCATAGTGCGCTCCCAATCCGGCGAGGACGAAGATACCCGCCCCAATCACCGCGCCGATGCCCAAAGCCGTCAACTGAAATGGACCGAGCGATCGTTGCAGCGTGCCTTCGCCTTCTGCGCCTGCCTCGGCCAGCAACATCGTCATGGACTTTTTCGCAAACAGATTTGCCATCTGCCGTTCCGTCTCCCTTACACCTCAGCTGCGGTGTCGTCAGCCGCAGCATCGAACCGCCGCGCGCGCAGCCAATAAACCGGAACCCCGAGCAACACCAACAACAGCCCGGGCCATGTGTACTGAGGCTTGTATCGCAACAATACACCACAAATCCACATCGCCATCACGATGTACAGCGCCGGCAAGACCGGATACCCAAATGCCCGGTACGGCCTCGCCGCCTCCGGTCGCGTGCGCCGCAGCACAAACAGCCCGAAAATCGTCAACACATAAAATACCAGCACAGCAAAGATCACATAATCCAGCAGCTGCCCATAGCTGCCGCTCAGGCAAAGCAGGCACGTCCACGCCCACTGCAACCAAAGTGAGTTCACCGGCACACCCGTGCGCGCATCGAGCTTGCCCGTGGCGTGGAAGAACAGCCCATCACGGCTCATCGCGTAGTAGACGCGAGCGCCCGCCAGCAACATTCCGTTCACGCAGCCGAAGGTGGAGATCAGGATGGCGCCCGCCATCAGCTTTGCACCCACACCGGCGCCTGCGGTCCGGAATCCGGAGGCGGCCGTTTCCATCACTGCTGTCGCGACACGGTCTTCCGCGGCAAATGCGATGCCCCTCCCCGCCAGCGTTGCCGCACCCGCTGTTCCCTGCATCGGCAAAACCGCAAGATACACGAGGTTACAAAGGATGTAGAGCAGTAATACGACGCCTGTTCCTATCCCCAACGAAAGTGGGAGGTTGCGGCGCGGATTTTGGATCTCGCCCGCGGTAAAGGTCACGTTGTTCCAGGCATCCGAGCTGAACAGCGATCCCACCTGTACCACGGCCACCAGCGTGGCCACTCCCACCACCGCGGAACCGCCGCCGATGCCGAAAAATGATCCGACCTGCAATGGGTGCTGCCTGTGCAAATCGGCGTTTGCAAAAAAAGCGTTACCAAAATTCGCCGTGATTGCGGCAGCATTCTTTGCCACCAGCCCCACCGCAATCACACCTAGAAGGGCGACAACCTTAGCGGTCGTGAAGACGTTCTGCACCACCGCCCCCAGCTTCACGCCAAGTGTGTTGGTGAACGTGAGTAGCGTGATGATTACGATTGCGGCAAGATTTGCCGTATTCAGCCCGACATTGCCTGATCCGACATGGCCAGATCCAAGGTGCAGCAACCAATGCGATTGACTGATCGACGGAAAGAACACACCCAGGAACTTTCCGAACGCTACGCCCACGGCCGCAATCGTGCCGGTCTGAATAACCAGAAACAGCGTCCATCCATAGAGGAAGCCCCACAACGGTCCCAGCGCCTCGCGCAGGTACACGTATTGCCCACCCGCCTTCGGCATCATGGCCGCAAGTTCGCCGTAACTCAACGCGCCGATCAGGGTCATCGCGGCGGTTACCAGCCACGCGGCAACCAGCAGCGCCGGCGACCCCAGCGTTCGGCTCATATCGGCAGGCACAATGAAAATGCCCGAACCGATCATCGAGCCCATCACGATCGCCGTTGCCGAAAACAGACCCAGGCCCTGCACCAGATGTGCCGAGCCCTCCGCTGCGGCAGGCTCAGCCGTCGTTGCAACCGTACCTAGCCGCTTGTCTTGTTGAGGCAAAGTTGAGGGTCCTGCTTTCTGTTCGAGGCGCTTCAGGGAAGAATATGAACCCACGTTACCGCAACTGCTGCAGAAAGTCGCGCACGACCATCTCCACGCTTTCGCTGTCAGAAAACAGCGCTCCGATCACCGCGACCGAATCGGCTCCGGCGGCCATCACGGCTGCTGCATTTTCCCGATCGATACCACCGATGGCCACCAGCGGTTTACGCGTGAGTGCCCGCGCACGTCGCACTCCCTCCAACCCCACCGCCGGCTCCGCATCGGCCTTGCTTTGGGTTCCAAACACCGGTCCAATGGCTAAGTAATCCGCCGTACCGGCATTGGCAGCGATCACCTGCTCGTCGCGATGCGTGGAAACTCCCACCTGCACCTTTGCGTGTGCGTCCGGTCCAAATACCCGCCGCACGGCCTCAGGTAGGAGGTCGCGGCCGCCCACATGCACCGCCCGCCAGCCCGCCAACAGCGCCAGGTCCGCACGGTCATTCATCACGGGCATGCAATCGCTACCCGCCAAAACATCGCCGATGTTTTCCGCGTACGCGAGAATCTGCTGGGGTGACCCGTGCTTGTCTCGCAACTGCAGAATTTCCGCACCGCCCTGCAACAGTTGCCGCGTAAATGCCTCTACCCGCAGATGCCGCGCCTCGAGCGTGGCAACATCGACGATGGGATAAAGTTTCGGCAACCGCATCGACTACGCCTTGCGCGGCATATCGCGATGCGCCGTCTTCGCCCGATACCCTGCCACGCCCAGCCGCTTTTTCAGTTCTTCGGCAATCATCACCGACCGGTGCTGACCGCCCGTGCAGCCGATGCCGATCGTTAGGTAACTCTTTCCTTCCTTGATGTAGTGCGGCAACAGGAACGCCAGCATTTCCGCGGCTTTATCGAGGAACTCCTGCGTTTGCGGGAAGCCACGGACATATTTCGCCACACGCGGATGCTTACCCGTCAGCTTGCGAAATTCGGGCACAAAGTGCGGATTGGGCAAAAAGCGCACATCGAACACGAGATCGGCGTCGGTCGGCACACCATTCTTAAAACCAAAGCTGTTGATCGAAATCGTAAGATTTCGATCAACAGCGCCCTCTACCCGATCGAACTGCGCATTCAAATGCGCGCGCAACTCATGCACATTGAATCGCGAGGTGTCCAGCAGAATATCCGCTACATTACGGATCGGATCGAGCCGTTTGCGCTCGTCACGGATGGATGCCACCACCGTCTCACCACGCCCGAGCGGATGCGGCCGGCGCGTTTCCGAAAAGCGGCGGATCAGCACCTCGTCCCCGGCTTCCAGGTAAACGACCCGCGTCGGCAGTACCTTGCGCACCTGCTTCAGAATGACCGGGAACCGGTCGAGCCGGCTGCCTTCCCGCACATCGATCACCAGGGCGGCCCGCGAAATCTCGGCCGACTTTGCCACCAGATCCGCAAAGCGCGGAATCAACTCCAGCGGCAGGTTATCGACCGAATAATACCCAAGGTCTTCAAAGGTCTTCAGCGCCGAAGCCTTGCCCGAACCGGACATCCCGGTCAGGATGACCAGTTCGCGCTCAGTGCCCTCAAGCACCTCCGGTGGCGGCACTTTGCTCGCTTTCGCAGCCCGTTTTTTCGTGGAAGGACGGCTCAACGTCATGGCTGCATCCTAGCAACCCGCTTGCATCCGCACAAACAGCGCTCGGAAAAGGGAAAGGCCCGGCGCACCGGGCCCCGCTCGTGCACGTACCTGCCTATTCTGTTCCCTGCTGTGTATTCAGGCTTTCCGTCAGCCCGCGCATATTCCCATCCGGGTCGACAGCCGGCTTCGGATGATCCCGGATCGTTTGATCCTTCTGGTTATGCTTCACGGCCTGTTGTTCAATCCTTCGCAACGCGTCATGCAGCACCTGTTCCATGTCTGTGCCTTCGGCCTTGGCGAACAGGTCGCCAGATGGCAAAATCAGCTCCACCTCGGCGATGCGACGATAACGATCCTCTTCTAAGATGACCCGCGCGGTCGTCGCCGAGGACGCGATCTTGATAATCCGCTCCAGGTATTCATTCGCCTGAGCCCTCAGCTTCGGCGTTACGTCGCAATGGCGACCGACAAATTCGATATGCATGCTTACTCCCTTTCACTCGTTCCAGGGTCTTCAATTTCGCCGACCCGTGGCTCCGGCGCTTTCTGTACCGTCAATGCATCCTTCGATGCGCTTAACGGCACCGGCGTTGATGGGTGCTGGCAATGCCCATGTCTTCTCGATACTTTGCTACCGTACGGCGCGTAATCTGGATGCCTTGTCGTTGCAACTCCGCCGCGAGGGCGTCGTCGGTCAGCGGCTTGCGCGCGTCCTCCTCTTCGATGATCTTTTTCACCTTGCGTTTCAGCAGCATAAGAGGCAGGTCCCCGCCCTCAGGGCCGTTCACACCCTCGGAAAAGAAGAAGCGCAGTTCGTACACGCCCTGCTGTGTGTGGACATATTTGTTTGCCACCGCGCGGCTCACCGTTGAAGGATGCATGCCGATTTCTTCGGCGACTTCCTTGATCATCATCGGCCGCAGCCCTTCCACGCCGCGCTCCAAAAACTCCTGTTGCCGCCGCACAATGACCTCGCACGTGCGCACAATGGTGTTCTTCCGTTGTTCCAGATTGCGCAATAACTGGATGGCTGACTTGTAGCGCTCTTTCACATAATCGCGAACCTCGCGGTCCACGCTGCGCTCCTTCATCATGCGGCGATACCCTTGATTCAATCGCAAAGAAGGCATGTCGCCATCGTTCATCACCACCACGAACGCATCGTCACGCTTCACAAACGCAATATCAGGCTCGATCAACCGCGTTGCCACCTGGTTGAAGCGCTGCCCCGGCCGCGGGTCCAGCTGCCGGATAGCCTCCACGGCGGCCTCCACCTCCGCAACGGTGCTGCGGCAAAGCCGTGCCAGCTCCCGCAGATCCTTGCGCTGCAACAGCGGGAGGTGTTCGCGTGCGATCGCCTCCACCAGGTCCCAGAACCTTGCCGGAGCTACAGGGGACGCCGGCCCAGCGCGTACCGGGGAACGCTCCACAGCACCCTCGGCAAGCACCCGGATCTTGGCAATCTGCAGCAGCAGACATTCCCGAAGATCCCGCGCCCCGACCCCCAATGGGTCAAGCGCATACAGCACCGCCCGCGCGCCGTGCAGGCAGTGCTGTCCCTGTGCAGCGGTATCCCACAACAATCCCATTCCCAACGCCAGCAATTCATCCTCGCTGGCCGTTAAGTAGCCATCCTCGTTCAGATTGCCGATGAGCAGTTCGACTGTGTTTCGTAAAGGGGGTGCCAGCGTCACCGCGCCCAGCTGCCAAAGCAGGTGATCGCTCAGCGTACTTGGGCTGGCCAGCAACTGTTCGAACGAGGGCTTGTCGTATTCCTCAAAGGTGGAAGGCGTCCGGAACCCAGGGTCGAGGTATTCCTGAAAATAGCTGCCGAAGTCTACCTCGTCGAATGGATCGGCCTTGGCGCGCTCGCCTTCATCGGCCAACGATTCCGCACTGCGTTCCCGGTCGCCTTCACGACCTGTACGCTCATCCAGCGACTCCTGAAGGTCCTCAATTTCTTCGAGCACGGGGTTCTCCACCAGCTCGTTGTTGATCATGTCCTTCAGTTCCAGATTATTAAGCGCAAGCACCCCCACCATCTGCACCAGGCCGGGGGTCAGCACCTGCCGTTGCGTGAGTTTTACATTCAATCGTTGTTGCAACAAAGGCCGTACTCCGCACCGCGCTACGACCGTTTCGCAGCCCTAACGCAGCTCTCCTTGCCCGCCCGGCACCATGCCGGGGCAGCAGATGAAAGCAGTGTACTCCGTCATGCACCCTGGAACACTCACCCAAAGGTGCTCGTCTTATGCCGAACGGTGGGAAGAACGAGGGCGACGGATTCAGATAGAGAACGGCTGCGCCCTTTGTTTATGCCGTTGTTCCTGCGCCATCGCGCATGGAGAAGTTTTGTCCCAGATATAGCCGCCGCACCTCCGGGTCACGGCCCAACTCGCCGGGTGTGCCGGTGCGAAAGATGCGCCCCTCAATCAAGATGTAGGCCCGGTCCGTCACACTCAGGGTTTCGGGCACATTGTGATCAGTGATAAGCACCCCAATCCCTTGCGCTTTCAGATCGAAGATAATCTGCTGAATTTCCAGCACCGCGATCGGATCGATGCCCGAAAACGGCTCATCCAGCAGAATGAAAGCCGGGTTGATCGCCAGACACCGCGCAATTTCCACCCGTCGCCGCTCGCCCCCCGAAAGCGCAAAGCCCTGTGTCGTCCGCACGTGCCCCAGGGCCAGCTGTTGGATCAGCGCTTCGGTTCGCTGCCGCCGCTGCTGCGAGGTGCCGTGCTGCGTTTCCATCACGGCCATGATGTTGTCTTCCACGCTTAACTTGCGAAAGATCGACGGCTCCTGCGGTAGATAGCTGATGCCATGTTCACGCGCCCGCAGATACATCGGCGTGCGCGTGATGTCTACCCCGTCGGCGAAAATGCGCCCCGTATCCGGCCGTACCAGCCCGACGATCATGTAAAAACTGGTCGTCTTGCCCGCGCCGTTCGGCCCCAGCAGCCCTACCACCTCTCCCTGCCGTATCTCCAGGCTGACGCCGCGCACCACCTGCCGCCCGCCGTATGCCTTGCCCAACTCCTCCGTCCGCAGCGTTTTTGCCGACCCCGTCAAGGCTTTACCTCCGTTTCTGTA
>CAXTRN010000197.1:0-6842 GCA_964246645.1 uncultured Acidobacteriaceae bacterium | reverse complement strand
CCTACCAGACCGAAGGTGCCCGCCGCTCCCGGCCCAAGGCGGTCGTGTGCCTGCAGCAGATACGCCAGCATCGTCCAAAAGCACGAAAACGCTGCAAAGGTGAGCCCGCCGATCACGCCTGACTCACGCAACAACGGCAGGGTGTGAAACAGCGTCCAGAGTGAGCGCAGCGCCTCGGGGTACGTGAGGCTTTGTTTCGGCTCCAAACGCGGCAGTTGCTTCCACAGCAGCGGAACAAACGCCGCATTCATCAACGCAGCGGCAAAAAAGACGGTCCGCCAACCACCAGCCTGGCTCACCCAGCCCGCGAAGCTGCGAGCCAACAGAATGCCCAGCAGCAGGCCCGTCATCACCGTTCCGATGGCTTGCCCGCGTTTTTCCGGCGCTGCCAGCTCCGGCGCCAGCGGCAGGGCCACATGGGTGACCGACGCCAAAAGTCCCGTCAGCACACTCGCCGCAATCATCCAGGACAGGTTTCGCGCCGTGGCCACCAGTAGCAGCGCCACCGCGACGCCGGCATATAAGCGCATCATCAGGCCACGCCGCTCGGCAACATCGCCCAGCGGCACAAAGCTGAACATGCCCACGGCGTACCCCACCTGCGTCGCCACGGCCACAAAGCTCATGCCGTGCTCGGTCGCGCCCAGCGAGTGGCCCATGACCAGCAGCAATGGCTGGTTGTAGTAGATCGAACCGACCCCCACCGCACACGCCAGCCCCAAAAAAGGCAGTACCCGGCCGCCCGTGTCGGCAGCGGTCTGGGGCGGAGGACGGTTCACGACGGTCGTCTGGGCATCGGGCATACCCTTATGGATGTTTGCCGCCTTGATCGCGATGTGTAGTCCGCGTCGCATAAACCGGCCAAAGCCAACTGGGCAGATGCGCTCTGGGCAGTTTGTTCAACCTTTGCGATCTCGTATGATAAAGAGGTATGCCGGAGCGCGAAACTATTGCCGTGGCCATGTCCGGGGGCGTCGACTCTTCCGCCGTCGCAGCCCTCTTGCACGCGGAAGGGCATCCCGTCATCGGCCTTACCCTGCAGCTTTGGAACCAGCGGCGTCTCGCGGGCCGGCAGGTGAACGATGGTCAACCCATGCCGGAAGCGGTGCAGGGCCGGTGCTGCTCGATCGACGATGTATACGATGCACGTCACGTCGCCGAACACCTCGGCATTCCCTTCTACCTTGTGAACGCGCAGGAGCGCTTTGAGGAAGAGGTTGTACGACCTTTTGTTGAAGAATACCTGCACGGCCGCACGCCCATCCCCTGCACGTTGTGCAATAACCACCTGAAGTTCGATCAGCTGCTTGAAACAGCACGCGGCATCGGTGCCGAGCGCATCGCGACGGGCCATTACGCCCGGAACGCCTTTGACGCCGTGCGGGGCCGGTGGGTGTTGTCGCGTCCCGCCGATCGCTCCAAAGATCAAACCTACTTCCTGTTCGGGCTTACGCAGGATCAGCTGAGCCGCACCCTGTTTCCGCTCGGCGAGATGTGCAAGCCCGCGGTGCGCTCGATGGCCGCCGAGCATGGTCTTGCGTTAGCCGCAAAGCCCGATTCACAAGAGATATGCTTCATCCCCGGCGGCAGCTACTCGCAGTTTTTGCAAGCCTACCTCGACGAACAGGGCCGCACGCTGCCCGACAGCGCGGGTGAACTTGTTTCTGCCGGCGGCGAGGTACTCGGCAGGCACGAGGGCATCCACGGCTTCACGGTGGGGCAACGCAAAGGTCTCGGCCTCAGTTCTCCGGAACCGCTGTATGTGCTCAAGATCCATCCCGACTCACACCGGGTGGAGGTAGGCCCGGAGCCGGCCCTGCGCACCCAGACTTTGCGCGCCAATCGTTTGAATTGGGTGTCGATCGCCGAGCCTGCGGAACCCATCCGCGTGAGCATCAAAATCCGGCACCGCCATGAACCCGCCGCCGCAACCCTGCGATGCTGCGGTCCGGATGAGGTAGAAGCCACTTTCGATGAGCCGCAACGCGCCGTTACGCCCGGGCAGTCCGCCGTGTTCTACCAGGCGGACGAGGTTGCCGGCGGCGGCTGGATCTTCTAAAGGGGGTTCCCGCGCCAAGCCTGTTCGTGGGATTCCGCATGACCGCGAGCAGCGATCCCGGTGCATCACCCGCTCATAGCGGGCAGGCACCGCTCAGGACGGCCGCCGCATCTTGGGGATATCATTGGGGGATATCAGAGCATAAGAAAGCGCGGTGGAGGCTTCCACCGCGCTTTCTGTTCCGCCATGCTTATTTTGCTCCGCCATGCTTATTTTTCAGATGATCGGGAAGCCGACGGCACCACCACCGGTTGCCCATGGGCGGTCGACTGCGTTGTTTTGGTTGACTTCGCCGCCGGTTTTTGTCCGATAATCTGACTCAAAAAGGGCACACGAACACCGAGTTGTTCAATCCCCGTCTTTGCCGCAGCCACCCAACCGACGATCTTTTCGACTGGCACCTGGATGCCGTGCTGCACGGAGCGCGATACCTGTTCGGTTGTGGTCAGCGCCTCGGTCACAATGCCGTTCACGCGCTGCACATGTATCTGGGTTTTGCCGTTGACGTCCTGAACGGTGCTGCTCACCTTCGTTACCGTGTCGTCGACCTGGCCCTTGACCTTGCTGACAGTGTCGTCAACCTGATCTTTCACCTTGGTCACGGTGTCGCCAACCTGCCCGGTCACCTTGGTGACCGCCTCACTCACTTCGCCCACGACTTTGGTGACCACGCCGCCGATCTCATCCACCTTGGTCTTCACGACGCCGGAGATGTGCTGCACATCACCGGTAACGCTGGCGACCTTGGGCTGCACGTCAGCGATGATGCCCTGCACCTTGCCGAGAATGTCCTGGCCCTGCGCGACAAGCGGAATCGCCCTCGCCTGCACGGTCTTGGTCGCCTTTTCAATCTTGGTCTCGACCTTGCGCACAAGAATCAGGACAAAGATCACCGCGCCCACCAAGGCAAGAATGATCAGCAGGATGCAGATGGCGATGATCCACTCCGCAATCATGATCTGGTGCAGATCACGCGCGAGGCTCAGGTCATCTTGAAAAAATACGGCAATCGCCGAAAGGGCTGGCATGAGCACTCCTTGGAACTGATGAAAGATCGGAACTGGTGAAAGGTCAAAACTCGTGAAAGATCGCAGAAACGTCAGTGACGATACCGCTGCCTCGCTGCTGCGGCTACTCGCAAATTACGGGCACCTGGAAACTAGAGCCGTGTACAAGCGAAGGGCCGGCGACTGACGCACCGGCCCCGAGCCTTGAGACGCGCTTGTTAGGAAGCTACCGGGGGTATCTCGTTGGTCTTGGCAACATAGGCTTCTTTGCCGGCATCGACGGCGGCCTGCACGGCCTCCGACTGGTTCTGCACAAGATCCTTGCCCTTTTCCACGTACTCGGTCCATTGCGTGCGGCCCTGGTCGACGTATTCCTTACCCTTGTCGACATATTCCGTCGCGGTCTGCTTACCTTGCTGGGTTACCTGGTTTACGGCTTCCTTGCCTTGCTGAACATATTGCGTTGCTACTTCTTTGCCTTGCTGCACATATTGTGTCGCGACTTCTTTGCCCTGCTGTACATATTGGGTTGCCGTTTCCTTACCCTGTTGCACGTACTGCGCTGCTTGATCCTTGCCTTGCACGTAAAGATCGCCTGCCTTGTCGCGTGCGTCCAAAGCGCCCGCTACGAGTTCATCGCGCGTTTCGCGGCCGGACTTCGGCGCATACAAGACACCAACCAGGGCACCGATGCCCAAACCCGCTACAAACCATCCGAAGCTGCCTGATCCGCCGTCACTCGCCATTGTTTTCTCCTGGGTATATTGCACAGATGGGCAAACCTGCGGCTCGCCGTACAAAAATAATGATGCAAACAGATTTACGCCGGTTGTTCCGTATCGTGAACTTCCGCTGTATTGGTGCTGTGAACCTCCCCTTCCGAAGCACATACAGCACGGCAGGCGCTTCGCCCGTTGGGGCAATGCGTCTTGCGCGTATCAGCTCTTCACATATTTTCCGTGTTCCTGCTCGCTTTTGCATGCATCTGATTTGCATGCATCTGATGAGCTATGAAAGCTAGTGGAAGAGCTGGTAAAACGCTAGGGGAAAAGGAACCTGCGCTTGTAGGATTCGTTCACAGGCGCTTCCGGATCGCTCCCTAGGTTTTCCCAAGTTGCTCCAAGTCGCTCCCAGATTCTTCTTTTCGGAAAGTGAACGTGCCGCCATGCGAAATCTTCAGCAAACACCCGCTCTTCCCTTCCTATGCCTTCGCCGCCTCGCTCCCCTGGGGGTGCTCACGGTGAGCCTGGCGCTTGCCGGTTGCCAGCACACCGTGAGCGATGCCGATCTGACCAATCAGGTACATGCCGCGCTCGCCGGCGACCCTTCCATTCATCAGCAGCCGGTGCAGGTTTCGGTACAAAACGGGGTCGCTACGCTCACCGGTAACGTATTCGACGGCACGGCGAGCTCGGTGGCCGCGCAGGACGCCGCCCATGTGAAGGGCATCAAGGAAGTGGTCAACAGCATCACCGTCGCGGGTTTGCAGGTTGCCCCCACGGTGACCTCGCCGAGCCAGCCCACCGAGCCGCGGCAAACTACCGCCGAAGAGCGGCAAACCCTGGCACAGGGCAGGCCACTGTCGCCGCCGTCGGGTAGCAGTGTGGCGCGGTCCGCCCCGGTGAACAGCGCACCGCTATCGCCGCCCGCGCCGCCGCCGCCGGTGGTTCGCACGGTGACGGCGCCCGCCGGCACGGCAATCCCGGTGCGCATTACAGAAAGCCTGAGCAGTCAAACAGCCGCAGACGGTCAGCCGTTCAACGGTGTAGTAACGCAGGAGGTTGTGGCGGATGGACTTGTGGTGATCCCTGCCGGTTCCGCCGTCAGCGGACGCGTAGTGACCGCCAAGGACGCGGGCCGCTTCAAGGGGCATTCCGAGCTGTCGCTTGAGTTGAACGCCGTGCGCCGCCACGGGTCGCTGGTGAATGTGACCACGGACGCGTACACCCTGGAGGGTAAAAACCGCGGTACTAACTCAGCCGTAAAAATCGGCGGCGGCGCCGCGATCGGCGCGGCCCTGGGCGGCATCTTCGGTGGGGGTAAAGGTGCCGGCATCGGTGCATTGGCCGGCGGCGGCGCGGGCACGGCAGCCCAGGGCCTTACGCACGGCCAGCAGGTAACGATCCCGTCCGAAAGCCTGGTTCGCTTCCATCTGGCTCACGGGCTTTCGGTCCAAACGACAGAGCGCCCGTCCAATGGGGAATCCCCTGCACTCCATGAGCGCTGAGCCTCTTCGCACGACATCTGAAAAGCTCGAAAAGCCGTAGCTGCGGGAGATTTCGGGTGCCGTTGTCTTTCCACAATCTTGCCGAACACCCGAAACCGGCGCGCCTTACCCTGGTGGCGCGCCGGCCCTTGCCGCCTCTCAGCCTGTTCGATTGGATTTCACCCCGGTCTTGGCTCAAGTACTGGCATCTGCTCTCGCTCGATGCACCTAGCGTTGCGGCTTTGTGGGTAGCGTTTCTTGGCTGGAGCGCCGGTGTCCGGCTTTCCGCCTTCGATCCCCTGGCGATGTTTGTCGCGGTCTGGATCCTGTACGTGGCCGACCGCCTGCTGGACGCCCGTCCGCTGGCGACAAAGCCGCCCGGCATGCCCCAAGCTGCTTTTCCAGAACTGCCCGAGTTCACCTTTCCGGAACTGGAAGAGCGGCACCGCTTTCATCATCGCCATCGACGCACACTGCTTCCGTGTCTTGTGGCGGCGACGATTTTGCTGGCATGGCTGCTGCACCGGCTCGCTCCTCCCGTGCTGCATTGGTACGCCATCCTGGCCAGCCTGCTCGCGGGCTGGCTGCTGCTGGTGCATGCCGGTGCGGGACCCTTATCCGCTACACGCCGGTCTGGAATCATGCAGTCAGAAACACAAGAGTTAGAAACACGGAAGTCAGAAACGCGGGTATCAGAAACGCTGGTATCAAAGACACGAAGGCTGCCCAAGGAACTCGCCGTCGGTCTGTTTTTTCCCGCCGCCGTCGTTATCCCCACAGGGGCCCGCGCGCCCGCACTTTGTGTGGCATTGGTGATGCCGGCTCTGCTTTTTGCCGGTCTTTGTACGCTGAACTGCCTGTTTCTTTATGCCTGGGAGCATCCGCACGACGAGGCGCTGAAGCAGGATCGCGCGCACAGCTCCACACGAGCGGCGCTTGCCAGGCTCCGGCCACTTGCCAGCTGCTTTGCCGCGGCATGTTGGACGATCACCATCTTTGCGGCCTCCGCCGACCGTGCGAATGCTGCGGATTTCGCAAACTTTGCGGGTATGGCGGGCAGGCTAACCCAGGGCCGCTTGCACCTCTTCAGCAGTGCTCTGCTGCTTCATGCCGCTGCTATTCCGCTCGCGACCGCACTCAGCGGGACAGCGCTGTTGCTCCTCCATGCCCTGCACCGCCGCCTGGAGCCCCTTCTGCTGCGCGCTTTGGCTGATCTCGTCCTTCTGAGCCCGGTCCCCCTCCTGTGCCTCTTCGCCACGCCGTGGCACCACCGGTGAAGCATCCCGACGATGCCCTGCATTCACTCCAAGCACCGGAAGCGTTAACGCGGCGGCTGCCACCGGCAGAGTTGCAGGCCAACTTTGACCGCATCGCGAAACTGTATCGCTGGGGCGAATACCTGGCTCTCGGGCCGCTGCTTACACGCACCCGCAGGCATTTTCTCCGGCAGATAAAAACCGCCCGCCAGGCGCTCGTTCTCGGCGATGGGGACGGGCGCTTTGCGGCCGCGCTGTTGCGGGAAAACGCCACACTCCACGTACACGCCATCGACAACAGCGCGGCCATGTTG
>CAXTRN010000196.1:0-6978 GCA_964246645.1 uncultured Acidobacteriaceae bacterium | reverse complement strand
CGATTATTAGCGAGAAGGCATTCGGTGCAACGTGACAGAAGAAGTGAAGGGATGGCTGCCGAGAAAGCATCTCTACGCCTAGCTCCTGGCTAGGGGGTACGCACCCCTCGCAACGCCTGGTCGATCAAGCTGTTCCCGTACTGCTCTGTCAGGGGAGCAAAGCGAAGCAGGAGCCTGTAGTAGACCGGCGCAAAGATGGCATCCACAAGAAGTTCGGGATCTGTTTCGGGGGAAAACTCGCCAGACTGTTTTCCTCTCGCGATATCGGCAACGGTGGATTCGCGCCTCACGCGCATGTGGCTCTCATAGAGTTCATGGAGCATCGCCGGATCGCTTTGTCCCTCCGCGATCAGGTCTGCCATCACTTTGCCGAACAGACCGTTGAACTCCTCGATCAACCGACGCATCTTTGTGCGAATGGCCTCCTCCGCCGTTGCTGCGGCAGGAGCCTGCAGCTGACCCGCGAGCCTCTCGTGAAACATGGCCATGACCAGGGCGGCCTTGGATGGCCACCACTTGTAGAGCGTAGGCTTACCTACTTTGGCCCGTTTGGCCACAGCTTCCATGGTCAATTCCCGAGCTGATTTTTCCTGGAGCAGATCGTAAACGGCGTCCATGATCGGGGCATGGGATACGGCCGAATCGTTACGCGGTCGTCCGCGACGTACAGTATTGGTCTCCGAAGCAAGCACAGGGTTCATATTAGCTGAACGACACGGAAAGCCAATTGACAATCAATAAACATTCCTTTACGTTTTGTAAACAAATGGTGATCCGGCATCTGCCGGGTACGACTTCTTCGAGGTGAAATATGCAAACGTCAATGTCTCCATCTACATCACAGTCCGCTTCGATTGATAAGCCGGGCTTCCTCTGGCATCCGGCAACGCCTGCCGATCGAGCCTCCATGTCCGCCATGCGAGCCATCGTGGAGCCCAACAAGGGGCGTCTGCGGGGAATCGCCGCACGTGTGCCTTTTGACGGCATTATCGGCCGGGTTGCCGTGCCAACTGGCGTCGAGTTCCGCCCCGATGTCGTTGGCGGCGTGGCCGGCTGGTGGTGCAGTCCCGAAGGTGCGCGTTCCGGCGAAGTCATCCTCCACCTGCATGGCGGCTGGTTCAACTGGGGATCGGCACAGGCTTTTCAAAAACTGGTCGGGCATATCGCCGCAAGTGCAGGGGTCGAGGCCTTCATCCCGGATTACCGTCTGGCCCCTGAGCACCCCTTTCCTTCTGCCGGCGAAGACGCACAAGCCTGCTATGACGGTCTAACGGCGCTTGGATTTAAGCGGATCGCGATTACCGGAGACTCGGCGGGCGGTAATCTTGCTCTGGGCCTGCTGGCGGCGCAGAGCAGGAGAGGATCTGTCATTCCTGTCGCAGCCGTCGTGCTTTCGCCCGTAACGGATTTGACCCTTGGTGACAAAAGCTGGGAAACGCGCGCTGTTGCCGACCCATTCTTCCTCCGCGCTCAGGCTCTCGAGCTGGTGACCTCCTACCTCGGCAGCTACGATCCAGCTGATTCTCTGGTCTCGCCTTTGTACGGGAACCTGGCCGGGTTGCCGCCGCTTCGTGTCCATGTGGGCAATGATGAGGTGCTGCTGGATGACTCCGTTCGGTACGTCGGCCGGGCCGTTGCAGCGGGTGTCGACGCCCAGGTAGATGTTTGGGAAGCCATGGCTCACGGATTTCTTTCCGGCGTAGGAAGCATGGACGCTCCCACGCAGGCGCTCAAGAGTATTGGCGAATTTCTAACGCAACATCTGACAAGGACCCGGCAGTAATTCTGCTGCGGTGAAGAGGAACCGACGATGAAGCTTACAGGCAACACCATACTCATTACGGGCGGCGGCTCCGGAATCGGCCGTGGGCTCGCCGAAGCCTTTCATCGACTAGGCAATCAGGTGATCCTTGCTGGCCGCCGCCAGTCGATGCTCGATCAGGTGACCGCCGCCAATCCTGGCATGCACGCCGTGGCGCTGGATGCTGCCGATCCGGTGGCGATTCGTGAGTTCAGCAACATCATGCGTGAGCAGTTCCCGGATCTGAATGTCTTGATCAACAACGCCGGTATCCAGACTCCGGAGAATTTGCAAACGCAGTCGGAAGATCTGGCGGAGGTCGAAGCCATGGTGACGACAAATCTTCTCGGTCCGATCCGGCTGACGGCTGCGCTGCTGCCCTTGTTGCAGCGACAGCAGGACTCTACGATCATCAACGTCACATCGGGCCTGGCCTTTCTGCCTGGCGCGTTTGTGCCAACGTACAGCGCGACAAAAGCGGCGGTGCATTCGTACACCTTGTCGCTCCGTTATCAGCTCAGAGGGAAAATAGACGTTCTTGAAGTGATCCCACCGTACGTTCAGACAAACCTCGGGCCGAACCATGGCAAGGACGCACGAGCCATGCCTCTGAACGAATTCATTGCAGAGACGATGGCGATCCTGCGCAACGATCCTGCCGCCACTGAGATCATCGTGGCAAGGTGCAAGCCTCTGCGCTTCGCAGCGGAATCCGGAAACTTCCATGCAGCCTTTGAAGGACTCAACCGGGCGATGGGGTAAGCCGTTTACTGACGAAGAACGGATTTCTTTTCCTCGCAAACGGTCCGTTTCTGTTTGGTGAGCAGATGGTGGACGGTGAAGAGCGGTTTACGGAGGTTGGCGAAACAAGTCAAGGCCGTATTTTTTGTAGCAATCACGATTTGGAGACGTCACGCGCGCGTTGTCACGGGGTGGATGCAGCACAAGTGACAACGCGGCTCGTATCTGGCTAAAAGTAAAGAGAATGGCTCCTGTAATTGCAGCATTCGCGACGGAAACGGAAGGGGGCGACTGGCGGTATGGCCATCGCGACCTGGTCGAAGGGGAGTTTCTCCAAGCCTTCAAGGAAGGTCGAGTGAAGCGCGGACCCTTGCAGCAGCGCGCTCAGGAAGCAGAAGCAAAACAGCGCGCCGAGTCGTTCGTTGCGTTGGATGAGGTCGATCTCAAAAAAGCCCGCGCCGGCTGCCGAATGCCGGAACATGCCCTATCCGGCATTCCTGATCATGCTGGTACACCAGGCACTGGAATGCGAGGAAACGTCAGCCTAAACCCGCCGCTACTGAGCACTTGCTACGGTCATCCAGGCGAGTGCGCGGCCCAAATAGCCTTTCAACTCTTTGCGGGGCACCACGGCGTCCAGAAATCCGTGCTCGAGTAAGAATTCCGACCGCTGAAAACCTTCCGGGAGCTTTTGGCGTATAGTCTGCTCGATGACGCGGGGGCCGGCGAAGCCGATCAGCGCGCCGGGTTCAGCGATGTTCAGGTCGCCTTGCATGGCAAAGCTGGCGGTAATGCCGCCGGTGGTGGGGTCGGTCATCAGGCTGATGTACGGCACCTTGGCGTCGTCCAGTTTTGCGAGCACTGCGGACACCTTGGCCAGCTGCATCAGGCTGACAATGCCTTCCTGCATGCGTGCGCCACCGGAAGCGGACACGATAATCAACGGTGTGCGCGTTTCCAGCGCACGGTCGGCGGCTCGCGCCACGGTTTCGCCGACCACCGCGCCCATCGATCCGCCATTGAACTCAAAAGCCATGACGCTGAGCACCACCGGCTGTTCCCCGATTTTGCCAAGGACGTTCAGCACCGCATCATCGAGCCCGGTCTTACGCTGCGCTTCGGCGAGGCGGCTTTTGTAGGGTTTCAGATCGCAAAATTCGAGCGGATCGGTTGAACGCAGCCCTGTGTCGACAAGGGTAAAACCCGGTTCGAGGAGCAAAGCGATACGATCGCGGACGGTGAGCCGGAAGTGTTTTCCGCAATGGGGGCATACCTGCAGATTTTCTTCGAGATCGGCCTTCCAGATCATTTTGCGGCAATCGTCGCATTTCACCCAAAGCCCTTCGGTGCGCACCTCGTGCTGCGGCGTCCGCAGGATCTCGCTGTCTTCGCGTTTAAACCAACTCATGGTGGGGCGTGTCTCCCGCCCGGACCAGAGGTTTGTCGCACGTCAAAGCGCCGCGCCGGGACACCATCATTGTATCGAAGCCTGCGTCTGGCATCCCGGCGAGTGTCTGGCGAGTGCCCGTCGTGGAGTGCCTGTGTGGCGAGTGCCCGTCCGTGGAGTCCCAGTCCGTCGAGTCCCAGTCCGTCGAGTGATCCTTTGGCGAGTGCCTGTCTGGCGAGTCCTCATCCAAGGCTGCCGTTCGCAATACAGGCCGGCCTGCCAGGCATGAGTTACCCCCTTCCCGACGAAAGTGTACCGGGTAATGAGTGGCATCGGCGTTCTGCCTGCCAGCGCCCCGAGCGCACACTTGTACCTCCGGAGCACATGGCCCAGGGCTGCTCCTGCTCTCAAGGGCCGGCTCCTTCAAAGCTGGTGATCCCTTTACTCGACAGCCGCAACCCACGCGGAGTAAGGCGGCAGCACAATGGCCTGCAAGGAGGTGTTCTGCCGCAAAGCCGCATCGGATGCCGCCAACGTACGTGCCTTCGTACCCCGGACGCCGCTGGCCGCAGCATTCAGGGACACTGTTTTCGCAGCAGCGCTCATATTGATCGCCACTACGACGGGACTGCTGCCGTTGGGTGCTGTTCGTAGGTAGGCCAAAACATCGGCGTCGTCGCGATTCAGCATAACGAGGCCACCATTGTGCAGCGCCGGATTTGACCGCCTCAACTGGATGAGTTGCTTGTACCAGTTCAGCAAGGAATTCGCATCGCCAGTCTCACTCTGTACGTTGACCATTTTATAGCTGGGCGGAATGGGCAGCCAGGTGTGCGGATCGGTAGAGAACCCGGCCTGCGGTCCGGGCGTCCACTGCATCGGGGTACGCTCGCCATCGCGGCCCTTTTCTTTGGGCCATCCCGTGATGCCGATCGGATCCTTTACCTCTTCCTTGCGTGTGGGCACGGTGGTGGGCATTCCGATTTCCGCGCCATAGTAGGTCAGCGCCGTTGCGCGGGTCGTCAGCAGTACCGTCGCAACGAGCTTGGCGATCTCGCGATCATGAACATGGTCCCCGAAGCGATCGATGGAACGCGCATTGTCATGGTTGTCGAAGACCAGCAGGGGCTGTGAACCGTGTACCTGCGTTTCCACCTCGGTGAGGTATCGCCGAAAGTACGGAGCGCTCAGCTTGGCGTCGCCGCCGAAGCCGACCAGCATATCCATCGGCAGTTGCAATTCATTCTTTGCCGTGCCTCCGTACCACCGGTCGAGCTCGGCGGTGTTGGGCAGATAGGTTTCTCCAATCAACACGCGGTTGTCGGGATATTTTGCCACCATCGCGCGCATGCGCCGGATGACATCGTGCACTTCGGGCAGATTGTTTGTGTAAATGTCGCTGACATTGGGATCGCCCTGCGCATTGATCCCGCCAGTTTCGGGGTTGTTGCGCAACTGCGGATCTTCAAACAGTGCTGGAATCGCATCGAGCCGGAAGCCGGCTACTCCGCGATCGAGCCAGAACCGCATGACCCCAAACATTGCCGACTCGACGGCAGGGTTGCGCCAGTTCAGGTCCGGCTGCTGCTTATAAAACTCGTGGTAGTAAAACTGCTGCCGCGCCGGCACCCATTCCCACGCCGAACCGCCAAAACCGGAGATCCAGTTATTGGGCGGTACGACTTTGCCGCCTGGTCCCTCATGGACATACTTCCGCTGATAGGCCGTCACACCGGGTGCGTTGACCGAAATGCCGGAATTCCAAACGTACCAGTCCGCTTTGGGGTTGTTGCGCGAGCTTGCGGATTCAATGAACCATTTGTCCCGGTCAGAAGTATGGTTCAGCACCATGTCCAGGCAGATACGTATGTTGCGGCGTTTCGCTGCCGCCTGCAGGCGGTCGAAGTCGGCCAGGGTTCCGTATTGTGGATCGACACTTTCGTAGTCGGAAATGTCGTAGCCGAAATCCACCTGTGGCGACGGATACATGGGGGCAATCCAGATCGCGTCCACTCCAAGGTTCTGCAAGTGGTCAAGTCGCTGCGTGATGCCGTTCAGGTCACCGACGCCATCGCCGTTTGAATCTTGAAAGCTGCGCGGATAGATTTCATAGATGACCGCATGCTTCCACCAGGTCTCGTCTGTGCCCGGTTTAGCGGCATCCGCGAGAGCCGCGGCGGAGTATTGGAGAGCCGCGGCGGCGTCCTGCCTTTGAGCCTTTGCCGGCACTAGGGATGGAGTCATGAGGCTGAAAAGAAGCACGCAAACCGCGCAGAAGACACGGCACCCCCGTTGCAGCAAAGACGCTTTCCACACGACTTTTCGCGTTCCTGATGACACCACAAGCACCCCAAGGTCGAAGATAGATCATGATCGGAGCCGGACGGTGTCGCGCTTACGCTTTTTTTTCGCGTTCTGTCCCGTTTTGGGAAGCCGGAAAAACCTGTCCCATATTGAATCCCATCCTGCAGCTATGCGGGTTACCGTCCATGGGAGTCAAGCCAGTCCGCCGTGCGGCATGGTAAAAATCGGAAAAGATGTTTGCGCTTCGTCTTCCTCGCCGTAATCTTGCTAGCCGCCTCGGCGCCTGCGCCTTGACCGCCTGTTTGGGCTATCTGGGGATCGGGGTTGTGCATCATTTGCAGGCACCGTTGCCAGCCGCTGCGGCCACGGACAAACGCCTCGAAGGCGCCGAACTCTTCGCCACGCGCGGCTGCACGCACTGCCACGGATCTGATGGGGAAGGCGGGGAGCAGGGTCCAGCGCTCCGCGAACTGCGCAAGCACCTTTCCGCCGAACGCATCACCGACCAGATTGCCCATGGGGGCGGTGCCATGCCCGCTTTTGGCGATGTGCTGCAGCCCGGCGAGATCGAAAGCCTGGTAATCTTTTTGCGCGCAAAGCGATGGACACCCGCCCCCGCGCCGGCCAGCCCCGCAGCGGCGGCCGCCGGCAACCCTGCCGCACCGTCGCCGTAGCGTGGGCAGCAACCCGACGCGAGCCCGTTTTCCCGGCCGGCCCACTCCGGACTTATCCGGCCCCTTGGCCC
>CAXTRN010000195.1:0-6988 GCA_964246645.1 uncultured Acidobacteriaceae bacterium | reverse complement strand
CTCTTTGCTTTAGATTCGCTCGTCGGTCCTTCAGACTCGTTCACCCACTGAATGCAAGCCGATGCCGGTTCGGGCCGCCTTGGCATTGCGCAAGGGGCGTTTTCACGGCGCGGCACCGGTCGGCGACACCGTTTCCCAATGCGCCACATCGGCTGCCGCCGTTGCTTGAACGCTTTCCGGCCGCGCCCGGGCCACGGTGGCGACCCACACCCTGGTAGCGCCGGCGCGCAGCAGCACCTCCGCACAGCTGTTGGCCGTGGCTCCCGTGGTTAGGATGTCATCAATCAGCAGCACCTCATGGCCGCGCACCACTTCCGCCTCGCCGATGCGGAAGGCGTGGGCCAGATTGCGCCGTCGCTGGTCCGGCCCCAACGCGTGGAGCGCACGGGTATCCCGCACACGTAGAAGAGCATGGGGGTGTAAGCGTAGCGTCCATGCCGGACGTCGCGTTTTGAGCTGCCGAATCGCCGCTTCGGCCAGCAATTGTGCCTGGTTGAATCCGCGGCTGCGTTCCCGCGTGCGAAACAACGGCACCGGCACCACCACCAGGTCGCGAGCGGCTTCGGCCTCCAATTGCAGAATCGCTTCCGCCATCCACAAACCGAACACATGCCCGGCGACACGCCGCACACCGCCGAACTTCAACGCCTGCAACATCTCACGCATTTCGCTGTCGTACACGCCGAATGCCACAACCCGGCTGAAGGCGGGCGGCGCTGCACGGCAGGGCGAACACTCCCGGCTGCCCATCGCTGCGGCAAAACGGACCGATTCCATGCCCAAAGCGTCGCCGCAACGGCTGCACAGGGCTTCGGGATCGTCGGCCTGCGCCCGAACCCGGTCGATGCATGCATCGCACACTCGCACCGGGCTTAGACCCAGCATGGGCGCGCTGCAGATGCGGCAGTCGGAAGGCAAGGTCGCGTGCAGCAGATCGGACGCGGTGCGATGCAGTAAACGCCGGGTCTTCGCGAAGAAACGAGGCAGCGGCCTTTGCGACCCTGCACCTGCCTTTGATCCTGCATCCAGACCGAAACCTGTGTTCAGAGGAGGCGCAAGCGATCCATCGGCGTCACCGGCCCTTGAAAGAAATCCACGCGCGGCAGCGGACGAGCCGGGAAGCTCTTTTGCTTCGAGCCGGATTTGCCTTCTGCCTACGCTGAAGACGCACCTCACTCGCGGCAAACCCCACAAACCCGGGATGGGCGGTGGCAACTGCCGGTTGCCGGAAGTATAGCTGTGCTCCGCGCGGCAAGGCAATGCATCCTTTTGCTCCCGCGCATGCCGTTCTGCGTTTGGCTCACACCAGGTACGGACACCCGGCTCGAACGCGCGTATTCTACAAGAGATGCCAGCTGCCGCCACATCGCCCCCGTTCACCGCCGGTGAGCGCGTTCAATCGGGTCCCGCCACGCTGCTGGCCGACTACGTTGAGCTGAGTAAGCCGCGGGTTTCGGCAATGGTGCTGTTGACGGCAGCCGGTGGCTTTTATCTCGGCTCGCTCGCTTCGGGCATCAGCCCCTTCCACATCGGCCTTTGGGAGGCGCTGGTGGGCATTGCGCTCGTCACGGCGGGCTCGTCTGTGTTGAACCAGGCGTTGGAGCGCAAAACGGATCTGCGGATGCCGCGCACCGCCAAACGGCCCATGGCACAGAGGCGCGTCGGTCTGGCTCACGGTCTGCTGCTGGGCTTTGCGCTGGTCGCGGGTGGATCGCTGTACCTTTCGCTGACCACCAATGTGATTACCGGCACGCTTACCTTGCTCACCGCGGTCAGCTATGTGGCCATTTACACGCCGCTTAAGCGCTTGACCCCCCTGAATACCTTTGTGGGCGCGTTTCCCGGAGCGCTGCCTCCGCTGATCGGTTGGACCGCCGCCCGTGGCCTGATCGAGTGGCCCGCGGTCGCCCTGTTTGCCATCCTGTTTGTTTGGCAATTCCCGCATTTCATGGCGATCGGCTGGTTGTATCGCGGCGATTACGGCCGCGCCGGCATCCGCCTTACCGCTACAGGCGAGAACACCGCCGATGCCGCCCGTGCCACCGCGCTGCAAGCCCTGTTCTTTGTCCTCCTCATGATTCCCGTCAGCCTGTGGCCGACCGCGCTGCACCTCACCGGCCTGCCCTATGCGCTCGTCGCGCTTGTTCTGGACGCCTATTACCTATGGGCAACGCTGCGTTTTGCCCGCATCATGCGGGCGCCGGAAAGCACGGAAAACCGCAAGCTGGCCAAAGGTTTGCTGAAGGTTTCCGTGATCTATCTGCCGTTGTTGCTGCTCGCCATGGTCTTGAACGCCCAAGGACGGCTGCGGTTTTAATCTCCGCTCCATATATAACCGCAACTCGTCACGGCATGCGGGCCCAGCCCTGCACTCTCTCGCGCCGGCCAGTAAGGTGACACTCGCCATGAAAGCGAGGGCAAACTGCTTTCAGGCGGCAAACCTTGACCGGTTCAAACTGACGCGAGTTTCCGCCCATGCGAGCGCGCCCCCAATCGCCTAAGATAGAGGGTGACATGCCTTCTTCTGGCTCCGCATTTACGCTCGCCGCGCCTAACCCGACCTACCGCACGCCGCTCTCGGTCATCTGGGGCATTTTAGGCGTGTCGGCGGTGGCCTCGCTGTTTCTGGCGTGGCTGGTCTACTATCACCCGCCGACCGACGTTTCCGGCACCCACCTGGCGTTTCTGCCGGCGCTGAATGCCGTGCTGAATGCGCTGTGCACGGTATTTCTGGTTATCGCCTACCGGCACATCCGCCGCCGGGAGATCACCGCCCACCGTAACAGCATGTTTGGCGCGTTCGTCGTTTCATCGGTGTTTCTGGTGACCTATATCGTCAACCATGTGCTCCACGGCGACATGCTCTTTCCGAAGAGCCATCCGCTGGCTCGGGCCATCTATCTTTGGGTGTTGCTGACCCCGCACATCCTGCTGGCAGTGGTCGCTTTGCCGCTGATTTTAATCACCTTTTTCCTCAGTCTCAGCGGCCGATTCCCGGCGCACAAGCGGCTTGCGCGCTGGACCTTTCCCATCTGGCTGTATGTTTCCGTTTCCGGCGTGATCGTGTACGCGATGCTGGCGGCGTATCGCTGATGCATTTGCCCATATGCTGATTGCACTTGCCCATATGCTGATTGCGCTTGCCCATTGAATGACGCGCTTGCCGTTTGCGGCTCGAGATGACACCCCCTATGCAAAGAGATACCCGCCAACTGCTCCGGACCGGCACCTGGATCTTCTTTTCAGGCATTTTGTGCGTTGTGCTGATGTATGCCGTTTTTGGCGGCGCTTCCCACCAGGGCCCCCGCAATAACGGCGGTTGGCTGATGCTGATCTTTGCGCTCGGCTGCTTGCCCATGGGTGTACTCATCCTGGGACTCGGGTTTGCTAAATTGATCGGTGAACGCAGCCGGTAGTTCTGTTCGTCGCCTCATCAAGTTCTGTTCGTCGCCTCATCGAGTTCTACTGATTGCCTCATCGAGGAAACTCTGTGTTTGTGCCGTTCCCACTTCCCCGTTCGCTGCTTTCCACTTTTCTCATGGCAACTCTGGTCTTTGCACCATTCAGTCTGCCTGGGCAAACCGCAGCCGTTCCGGCAACCCCGCCGCTGCCGTCGCCCGCCGCGCTGCTTTCCCCCGCCGCAGAACTCCGCGAAGCCCTCCATCCGCTGGAGGTTACCCGGCGCGACATTCAAAACTGGTCCGACACAGAAGTCGCCGCACTAACCGTTGCCATCGCGCGCGCCAAGTCTGCTTGCGATGCCCGCACTTCCGAGGCATTCACCGGGGCCGAACTGCTTGACTACGCCCGATTGTGTGCGCTCGGTCAGCAATGGCCTAACGTGGTGACGGCAACATCCCGGTACATCACAGCCCCGGGGGTGCCGAAGCCTCAACGAACGGACGCCTACCTGGCCCGAATCGATGCGGAACTACGCCTTAAAGACGAACCGGCTGCCTTTACCGACGCGCAAATCGTCCTGACCAGTGCGGCCTACACGGCGGAGGTGGCCGCAACCGTGGATGAAGCGATCGACTATATGCGCTTTGTCTATAGCGCCGATGCGCTCACCCTGGCGACCGTGCGCGAGCCGATCCTGCTCCAGGCTTTGCGCACCGTTTCCGCCCCGGCCGGCTCCCCACCAGCACCCAGCGGGTCAGTCGCGGAGGCCTTCCCGGGTACAAATCCCGCCACGAATCCACTTCCGTTGGCGCTCCCAGTTCACCAGTATTATGCCGAAGGCGTAGCGTTGGCCGCTTTGCAGCAGCTTCTGGCCAAACCTGAAGCGGCACAATCCACCATGCTTGCGCTGAACGCGGCACTTCCCCAACCGCTCGCACAGGACGAGGCGATTTTCATCGCAGGGGAGCGGAACCGGTACGCTCTCCTCGGCCATTCGCTCATGGCACTGCCGCTTCGTCGCTTCCTGCAAACAACCGGCAAACTTCCACCGGTGCCGGCCCTCCGAACCATTACAGCGCTTCTGCTCTTCCCTGACTGGTGTGCCGCCTGTGTACGCCTGGGTGCGCAATTACCTGAGACTGTGGTTTCAGTCGAAGGCCATGGTGCCTATATCTACGGGCTGCTGGCGGAAACCGTGCCCTCGCGCCAACCACCCTCCCATACGGCCGCACCGACCTTCCAACCGGGCTATGCGGCCACCCTCCTTGCGGGCACGGCGACCTTCACCACACCTGGGGAAACACTTCGCTCCTTTTCCGCGGACGATTTTCCACTGCTGATTCTTGCCGATAGTCACGGCATCGTACGCGTGTTGCAGCCGGTGGGCACGGAAGACTTGCAAGGGGGCGGCAGCGTGGACGCAGCCATCGCCCTGGTAGGCAAAACATTCCCAACCGTTTTACCCAAAGACGCGGAAGCCACGAGTCCTGCGGTGAAGCCGCTGCCTTGACCGGCAGAACAGCGGTTCGTGAGCAAACCTCAGGGCGGAACGATCCTGCCGCCACGAACAAGACAACAGGGGTAATAGCACAGCCTCATCTCTGCTATTCTTTGCCCTGAAACGGAGTTCCCACTCATGGCCAAGGGCGTCAACAAAGTACTTCTTCTCGGCAACGTCGGCAAAGATCCGGAGATCCGCGCGTCCCAGGGCGGGATGAGCATCGCGAGCTTTACGCTGGCGACGGCCGACCGGCAAAAAGATCAGACCGGTCAATGGACCGATAAGACCGAATGGCACAACCTGGTGGCTTTCGGCCGCACCGCGGAAATTGTGCGCGATTATGTGAAAAAAGGATCGCAGATTTTCGTGGAAGGCAAGATTCAGACTCGCTCCTGGGATGACAAGGAGTCCGGGCAAAAGAAATATCGCACCGAAATCCTCGTGAACGATATGAGCCTGTTGGGCGGGCGCGCCGGAGCCGGAGAGGGCGGTGGTGCGAGCGCAGGCGGCTATGCCGGTACCGGCAGCGCGGGCGGTGGGTACGGCTCGGGTGGCAGCTACGCCGGCGCACGGGCCAACACCAACTCCGGCGCAGGGAGCGGGTATGCGCAACCGGCAAACGACTACGCCGACCAGGGCATCACCGACGAAGATATCCCCTTCTAGCACCCCCCTTCTCCCTCTTAGGAGCCTCGATGTACCACTTTGTGCGCCGCCGGCGGCTCCCTTTCCTGCGGCGGCTTTCCCTGCTGGCCGGCGCGGTGGCGGTGTTTGGGCTGTTCGCGGCTACCGCCGAAGCGCAGCGGCACTCGATGGGCTCGTCCCCACCGACAGCCCCGCCGATGCGGCTTGAACCCAGATCGGATTCCAGACCGGATTCCCGATCCGACTCCAAGTCGGACACTCGTTCCGAGGCGAAAGCAGACGCCCGCTCTGAAGCAAAGACCGATGGGCGGCTTACTTCGCCCGCCCCTTCGTCGGCCGCTGCCGTTTTTGGTGGTCCCGTGGCGCCCGTCAGTTCCGGCATGGGTGCGATTCAGTTCATTCCGGCGAACTTCACCGTTCCGGCCCCGCAAACGCTTACCCGCCAGATCAGCTCCGAAGATGAGCGCACCCGCGCCGGCGCCCTGTCCTCGCTCGGTGCGCCGGGCCAGTACCTGCTGCACGGCCATGTGCCGTTCCCGCATTCCGTGCAGATGGACTTGGTGCAACTGGGTCCGGGCGATGAACTCGATGCCTTGTTAACGGTCGAGCTCGATCAACACATCGTCAGCGCCGTTCTGGTGCCTGAAGGCGACCTGTGGCATCGCGTGGCGACGCTTTCCTTTGCCAGCGCATTCAACAGCGCCAACACAACCCCGGCCAGCTTCGTGCGGCCTTTGCGCTCCTGGCTCGAGCCCGCCCGCTACCGCGCGGTCTACCACGCAACCGTAAATAATGCGGCCGGCGACTTTATCGAGAACGAGGCAAACCTCCGCATCGTCAACAATCATGCCGTCGTTGTCCTGGACTTCGTTTCCGGTGCTCGGCAGTGTGATGCCGGCGGCTCCATCCGCCCACCCCACCAAACCTGCGAGTTGATCCAGCGCTGGCTGGAGCCGGACCCCACCGACCCGCTCCGTCATTTCACGCTGATCACCGGCACCGGCCACATTTCCGCCCACGAGGCCAACGATTCCCTGTCGCATTCGCGCAACTACCGACTCACGCACCTGCGATCGTTTGTGTGCCAGCCGTTCATCTTTTCAGACGCTAATGTGCACTTCGAGCCGACCGCTAACGCTGCTCCCTGCGGCGTGCACGAGAGTATGCGCGACGGACCGAAAATCGAGCATCCCGAGCACCCTTGAACAAACGGTACGGGAACTCTCTTGCGAGCGTTACGGCAGCGTCCGGTGATATTCCGCAGCCGACCCTGTGCTCGCACCGTCTAACACAGGTCATGCCGTGTTCCGTTTTGCGTTCCTTGCTTCGGTTTGTGCCAAGCTCTGTGCTCAGCTGCGTGTCCAACTGCGTGCTTCTGTTGAGCGCCCTCACCCTGCCTGCGGCTGCACAAGTATCTGCTCTCCAGCCGCAGGCAGGGTG
>CAXTRN010000194.1:0-6996 GCA_964246645.1 uncultured Acidobacteriaceae bacterium | reverse complement strand
GCGTGGGGGCGGCCGTGTGGCCCGAGTTTGAAGATGGTGCCGGAGCGGTCACCGACAAAAAGATTGCCTTCGCGATCAAAGGCGAGCCCGGTAGCGATCCCCATGCCCTCGGCGAAGGTGGAAACGGCGCCCTCGGGCGAGATGCGGTACACAATGCCTTCGGCGCGGGAAGAGGCGTACAGGTAGCCGTCGGGACCAAAAGCCAGGGCGGAGATGTTGAGCAGATCGCGTACAAAGGGCCGCGCCTGCAGGTCGCGGCCGAGCCGCACGATCGAAACCGGAACGCGGGTGCCGCGGGGACCGGAGATCATGGCGAACAGGTTGCCGTCGGCATCGGCCGCCGGGTTCGAGATCATATGGAGGTCGTCCGCGATAGGGGCGGCAACATTGGCATGCAGGGTATTGCTGGTTTGGGTGCCGTGACGCAACTGAAGATCACCGGCGAGGGCACCTTCCGGCACACGGACCAGCGCCCGGGTGGGACGCACGAGGTCCAGACCGGCTTCAGCCTCGCCTAGAAAGGCTTGGGGAAGGAGCGCGGAACGGTCCGGCATACGGTCGGACGTCCGGACCAGCGCCCGGTCGGGGGCGTTGGGCAGCAGATGGGTGCCGGTGACCTCGAAGGAGCCGCCGGGCAGCGCCGCGCGCGGGTGCAGCGTGTGCAGGTGCGGTGTTTCGGGCCGGGAAGGGTGCAGCAGACTCATCTCTCCAAGGTAGTGCCGGGAACAAGAGAATGGCAATCCCGGCGTTTATGCAGCTTTTTGCAAGAGGTGAAGGAAAAGCTGCGCAAGCGCACAGCTGAAGACGCCGGCAAGGAGATCGTCGGCCATGATGCCGAGGCCTTCGGGCAGGGCTTCGAAGCGCCGGATGGGCGGCGGCTTGAGGATGTCGAAGAAGCGAAAAAGGATGAGTGCGAGGAGCGCGTTGGGCCACAGGGGCGGCATGAACAGGAGCGCGAGCCATTGGCCGGCAACCTCATCGATGACGACAAAGCCCGGATCGTCGCGGCCCGACTCACGCGCGGCACGCGTGGCGGCGGGGATGCCGATGGCGGTGGCGCCCACGACACCCGCCAGGGTAATCCAGGTGAGCGTTTGCGTGTTGTGATGTACCAGCCAACCGGCCATGAGCCAAAGCGCGGCGGCCGCGACCGAGCCATAGGTGCCCGGGCCGGGTTTCAGGTAACCCGCGCCGAAGAAGGTAGCCACGAGCCAGGCCCAGCGTGTCTTTTTTGTGGCTGGCACAGTTTCAGCATGCAGAGGGACGGCGGCGACCCGCGCATGGGGCGGCCGCTTCGGCGAGGCCACTAGTTCTTCCATTCCTTGCCGGAGTTCGTGCCGAACGGGGTTTCCTGCTGCTGCTTGTGTTCCAGTTCTTCGAGCAGATCGGGGTCGAGGATGGGCGAGCTGATCTTGTAGTCGCCCGAGGCCCATTTGCCGAGGTCGATGAGACGGCAGCGGTCGGAGCAGAAGGGTGCGTCCTCGTTATCGAGGGAAACGGGGGTGTGACAGGTGGGGCAGCGCAGGGATTTGGTTGATTGCATTCGTGAGGAGAGAATATTCCTTATTGGAGATTAGAACTTGATCGGAACTTTCCGGAACTCCGCCGCCTTCGGTAAACGAATTGAGTATTGGATTATCGGACGCATGCTGAAGGAAGGGCTAGACGTTTACGTTCCTTTGGTTGACGACGACGCTGTTGATGTTCTCGTCAAACGATCTGACGGCAGTATTGCTCAAGTGCAGGTGAAGGCTCGCTCAGCGGATGTGACTCCCGGAGATGCCGCTCTTTTCTCGGCGATCACTCACGAACTTCGCGAGGATTACTGGTTTGTTTTCTACTCTGAACGACTCGAGAAGGTATGGCTTATGGAATCCGAGGATTTCATTCGGGAAGGAGTACAGAACAAGAACGGCAAGCATGTCGGTAAACGAGCGATATGGTTTAACGGCCGTCGCAAAGGACTCGAATATGCCAAGGAAAGGTTTGCCCGGTACGAGGTAGAAAACTTTGCTCGTTTGGCGCAACGACCGATGCAGGGCCAGCTTCAATCAATGATGCGGGCGACGACGTCGTAATCGTGGGATTCGGTGACTTCGGCGCGGTAAAAAGTGCCGGGCACGAGCGCCTCGTGGGGGCCGAAGTCGTTGATCAGGACGACGCCGTCGATTTCAGGGGCTTGGTCGAGGGAGCGGCCCTGCCAAAGCAGGTCGGTTTCTTCGCTGGGGCCTTCGACGAGTACGTCTATTTCGCGGCCAATCCACTGGGACTTCCCGTTGCGGCTGATCTTGTTTTGGAGGCGCATCAGCTTGCGGCGGCGGGCCTCGATGGTGCGTTTGGGCACTTTTTCGCCGAAATCGAAAGCCTTTGCGCCTTCTTCGTCGGAATAGCTGAAAACACCGAGCCAATCGAACTGTGCGGTTTGGACGAAGCGGCAAAGCTCGTCGAAATCGGCTTCGGTTTCCCCCGGAAAACCAACGATGAAGCTTGTCCGCAGCACAAGGCCGGGGATGGTTTTCCGGGCCTTTGTAAGGATCTGCAGGAAGCGGTCGGCTGAGCCGCCGCGCTTCATGCGGCGCAGCACGGGTGCGCTGGCGTGCTGCAAAGGGACGTCGAGGTATTTGGCGACGTTGCCGTGGCGGGCGATGGACTCAAGCAGGGCCGTTGTGATTTTGTTGGGGTATGCGTAAAGAAAGCGCAGCCACCTGAGCCCGGGCAGGGGAGCGAGCGCGTCGAGAAGGTCGGCGAGCTCGGGACGGCGGCCGGCCTGGGGCTTGCCTTCGCCATGCTGCAGAGGAGCCGGGGCGGCGTCGGAAGGCTGGGCGGCGGGGAAGATGTCGGGCGGAAGGTCTTCGCCGTAGCAGGTCGTGTCCTGGCCGATAAGGGTGATTTCGCGAACGCCCTGCGCGATAAGCTGACGGGCCTCCGCCACAATAGAGGCGATGGGCCGGGAACGGAACTTACCGCGCAGCTGCGGAATGATGCAGAACGAGCAAGGGTGATCGCAGCCTTCGGCGATCTTGATGTAGGCGGAAGCGCGTGCCGTGGTCAACAGCCGCGGTGTGGCTTCGCTGTAAAGATAGCTGGGCAGGGCGGCGGTGGCGCCGTCCCAGGCTTCCCGAGAAAAGCGTCCGGCGGCTTCGCGTGCGTCGCCTTCGGGGCGGGAAGGCAGGGCGGCGCTGGAAACGCTGGAAGGCTCCGTGGGCAAGGCCAGTTCGTGCGTCGCCAAGGTTCGCAATTGCGCGCCGTCGGACTCCGGATGGGAGTGCTGGTGCACGGCGGAGGGCGCGCGATAAATCTGCGCGGAAGGGGATGGACCGACTTGAGATTTGTCCATTTGTGCGACCTGCACCGCCGTGAGCACCGTGAAGGGTCCAGGCGCGGCGGGCGTGGGACGATGGAGGCCGGCGGCCTCCAGAATCGATTCCAGCTCCCCTGTGCCGACCACCGCGTCGACCTCGGGGATGTTGCGCTGAATTTCGTCGCGGTAGCGTTCCACCAGACAACCGGCCACAACGAGGCGTTGCGCGCGGCCGCCGTGTGCGGTTTTGTGACGCACCATCTCCAGGATCGCATCGACCGATTCCTGCTTGGCAGCGTCGATAAAAGAACAGGTGTTCACTACCAGGATCTCGGCGTCGGCGGCATCGGGGGTCAGCTCCGCACCGGCGCGGTCGAGCAGCCCCATCATGACCTCGCTGTCGACGAGGTTTTTCGGGCAGCCGAGAGAGACGAAACCTACCTTGGGGCGAGCCGCTACCGGTGGGGTCGACGGTTCGTGCGGAAAGGCGGTCGCATCGGCGGCGGTGGTGGAACGCTCGAGCATGGCGGCTGAAGACACAACGAGTAGTTTAGCAGTTCAGGCGATCCATCCGCAGAGGCGTGGGCGACGGGAGTGCGCTCCAGCGCTGGAAGGCGATGCGGTCTGGAATGCGGGCTGGGATGCGGGCTCGGTTTGCCGAAGCTTAGGGGCGAAACGGGGGGAACTGGGCGACCGGCAGCGCTTCAAAAGCGGGGTGGGCGAAAAGAAAGCCTTGAAACAGCTCGACGCCCTCGTCGGACAGCCAATGGTACTCATCCGCGCTTTCTATGCCTTCGGCGACGAGCTCGATGCCGAGATCGCGACAAACCTGCAGAATGGCGCGGACGATCGCCTGGCGAGGGCCGCGGCCGGCGATGCCGCGCACCAGATTCTTATCGAGTTTGATCTGGTCGGGCTGAAAATCGGCAAGGACGTTCAGTCCGGAATAGCCGGAGCCGAAATCGTCGACGGCAAGCTGCATGCCCAGACCGCGGTAGATGCCGATGAGTTCGGTGAAGCGGTCCTGGTTGCCGAGGACCTCGCCTTCGGTTACCTCGAGCACGATGCGTTCGGGCGTGAAGCCCTGTTCGATGGCGGTATCGAGCGTGGACGCGAGACAGTCGCGGTCGGCACGAAAGCCTTGCGGCAATAGGTTCAGGTTGAGGTTGCAGTGCATTTCGAGGCGCTTGGCCATGCCCAGCGCCGCTTTGCGGCATTCTTCGTCAAAGGTCGCGAGATTGTCCGGTTTGATCTCGCGCAAAACGGCGGCGGCACTTTCGTTTTTTCTGCCGCGCACCAAGGCTTCATAGGCCGTGACGGTGCGTTTGCGGGCGTTCACAATGGGCTGAAACGCAAAAGAACACGACCATTCGGGCAGGCGGGCCAACCAGGCCATCCGGCTTGGATACGGCACCGCCACCCCGCCCTGAAAGCGACTCATGCACGCACCGGGCTGGATAAGGATTGGGGAGGCGTGAGGTCGAGTTGCGCGCGCCAGCGACCGTCGGTGAAGGCGCGTAAAAGCCGCTTGGCGCGGCCCTCATCGAGACCGGTCAAAAGCTCTTCCCGCACCTGCGGATCGTCGTCGTGCAAGTTTTTCTGCAATTGCGCAGGGGAAAGCACGGCCAAGGTCATGGAAGAATCCGCGAAGTAACGGCGGGCAATCGGTTCATAGATGATCTGCGTGATGCGGGTGTGGCGGGGATCTCGCAGGATGGAAGCGTATAGAACGTCGATGGTTTCGGGCGATCCTTCAAGAACCTGAAAGAACGTGCCGGCAACATGCAGCAGAATGCCGGTGAGATTGCGGTTTGTGTTCTTTTGTTGAGACTCCTTCACCAAGCGTGTCAGGTCGGCATCGCTCAAAAAGCGAGTTTGAACACTTGTGTAAATGCAATGCACCAGAGCGGACATGCGATAGGATTCCTGGCTCAGGCGACTCGAGCGCGGATGTCGACTGCTTTCTGCCTTAGTTTTCTCAGCCCACTGCATTGGCTGTCAACCACACAAAGGGGGTACATGTCGCTGTGTTGATGCCCTACGTGCGTCGTGCTGTCGTGTCAAAGCGAGTCGTATCAAATCAAAGCAAAAGGCGGAATGGCAATACGGGTGGGGTATAGCTACGACCGACTGTTAGCCGGCAGGGGAAGGACGAGTGCAGCGAAGTACAGGCGCGAGCGTGGCAGAAAGATCGTAACAGGGAATAAGGTGTTTCGCGACGGTGTTTCTATATCTCCCAGCGTAGCAGCGTAGCGCCCGCGGTGAAGCCCGCCCCGACGCTGGCAAGCAGCACAAGTTCGCCGCGGCGCAGTCGGCCGGTATCGAGCGCGGTTTGCATGGCCAAAGGAATCGTTGCCGCGGTAGTGTTGCCGAACTGGTCGATATTGATGACGACCCGATCTTCCGGCATGCCGAGCCGCTCGGCGGTGGAAAGAATGATGCGCTTGTTGGCCTGGTGCGGGATAAAGCAGCCAAGTTCCGCGCCGGTGATGCCGTTGCGGCCTAAAATGGCCTCGGTCAGTTCGGACATTTTACGGACGGCAAATTTGTAAACGGTTTGGCCATCCTGATGGATGTAGTGCTGCCGGGCGTCCACGGTTTCGTGGCTGGCGGGCAGGTGGCTGCCGCCGGCGAGCATGCTGAGGGCGGCCGCGCCCGTGCCGTCGACCTCATGGACGAAATCGATAAGCCCTTGTTCACCCGCGGCACAGGGTTCGAGCAGCACCGCGCCGGCGCCATCGCCGAAGAGGATGCAGGTAGCGCGGTCGGTGTAGTCGACAATGGCGCTCATCACGTCGGCACCGATGATGAGCACCTTGTCGTGCGCGCCGGATTCGACGAGTTTGGCGCCGACCTGCAGCGCGTACACGAAGCCGGAGCAGGCGGCGGAAAGATCGAAGCCCCAGGCCTTGTTCGCGCCGAGTTTGGCCTGCACAAGGCAGGCCGTGGCGGGAAAGTTCATGTCAGGGGTCACTGTGGCGACCAGGATGGCATCCACATCGGCGGCGGCGACACCCGCTTTTTCGAGACAACAGCGTGCGGCTTCCGTGGCAAGGTCGCTGGTGGCAACGCCTTTGTCGACGATATGACGTTGCCGGATGCCGGTACGCTCGACGATCCATTGATCGCTGGTTTCGACCATGGTTTCCAGGTCGGCATTGGTGAGCAGCCGGGGCGGAACAAAGGTGCCAAGAGAGGAAATTTTGGCACGTCGCAGAGTTCTTGCTTGCGGGGTGGGGCTCAAGGCAGAAAGGACCTCAGGAAAACAATATCGGCGAAACAGCCATCGCCAGCTTACGACCGACTCACAGCATCTTACCGCGATGCCCATAGCCCCGGCCGGATGCCGTTGGTAGCTCCGCAGACGCGGCATCGCTGAAAGGAGGTGGCGACCACGCGTCTGCACCGGCAAGGGAAGTGCGAAGTGCCCGTATATAGAAGGCGGGAGGCGACGCGCCTGTGTGTGGAAAAAAGGTGTACCGGGTTTCCCTACTGCGCCCGCGCTGGCCCGTTGCCGTTGCTTCCTTCCGGACCTGGCGGGGTTGGCGGGTACGCGTCGCGTAGGACCCGGCACAGGGATGAGTGTAGCATCGCCGGGCCGCGTGACGGGAGGTCTGGAAGTAGGTCTTCGCATGACAAACGTCATGGAGGTTTGCTGACTGGGCACACTGCCGGGTGTTCCAAAAGCCGGAAAT
>CAXTRN010000193.1:4543-7133 GCA_964246645.1 uncultured Acidobacteriaceae bacterium | reverse complement strand
TGACAAACCAAGGACAAGCCACATTCCGTTTGGGAAGGCGAACGCAGATTCCCTTCGGGAATGACAAAACAAATCCCCATTTAGGAAAGATAAACAGGAGCGGGAAAATGGTTTCAGCCGACGAGGTGGCCGAGTTTGTTGCGCTTGGTTTCCAGGTAGCGTGCGAAGGTGGGTTCAGCCGGCACGGTGGCGCTGATGCGCTCACGAACCTGAATGCCGGCGTGTTCGAGGGCGGCCACCTTTTCGGGGTTGTTGGTCATCAGGCGCACGGCAGGGATGCCGAGAAAGCGGAGAATGTCTGCTGGGAGCTCGAAGGCGCGCAGGTCAGTGGCAAAGCCGAGTTCGTGGTTGGCTTCGATGGTGTCGCGGCCCTGGTCCTGCAGCTCATACGCCCGCAGTTTGGCCATCAGGCCGATGCCCCGACCCTCCTGCTGCTCGTAGAGCAGGATGCCTGCGCCCTCATCGGCGATGCGGCGCAGGGCGAGGTGGAGCTGGTCGTGGCAATCGCAGCGGAGCGAGTGAAACACATCGCCGGTGAGGCATTGCGAATGAATGCGCACGATGGGTGGCGTGCTGTAAAGGTCGCCCATGACCAGCGCCACGGCAGATTCGAGCGAGCGGCGTGCGGGGTTGCCGGGTTCGGGAATGCCTTCAAAGCCGAGAATCCGGAAGTGTCCCCAGCGTGTGGGGAAATCGGCATCGGCGATCTTGGCAAGGCTGACGAGCGGCATGTCTTTGACTATAGATTCACGGCTTATGGGGAACGATGCGCATTCTCCTTTACCCGGGCCGAATCGAAGTCAAAGGACCCGCGAGATGGCGTTCAGGAAGAGTGTTGGATGATGTCGGCGTGCCGTTAAGAGCTGTTGCGGAGGGTGGGAGCGCCCTCGCGCGTAGAGTGGAAAGGTGCACGGCGTCGATACAAAACTGCTGCTGATTTCACTGCTGGTGAAGCTGGGTGTGGCTGCGGCCGTTGCCAGTTCGCTGGCTCGTTCGGTGCGGTTTAAGCGGTTGCTGCTGTTGGAACGGCGCAGCACGGTGAACACGTTGAAGCTGCTGGCGTGGATATGCGTTCCCCTCGCTTTGGGGGTGTGGATTCGTGTGCGCGTGCCGAACTTCCTGGCTGCCGATCTTTCGTTGCAAGCGACCGCGCTTTTGGGGTTGCTGCTGGGTTATAGGGCGGCCATGTGGGGTGGTGCGGTGCTGGCTTTGCCCGCTGTGGGGCACCATGAGTGGATGGCCTTGCCGGTGAATCTACTCGTCGCGGCCGTGTTCGGTGCCTTTCGGCGGTTTACGCCGGAAGAGGCGATCTGGTCGTTTTCGCCGCTGGTGGATCTGAGCCTGTACCGTTGGGTGCGGCGCACGCTGCGGCGCCCGAGCCTGGACCGGCAGATTGCGCTGTTGCTGCTGCTGATGGCGACCCAGCTTGCCGCGAGCATGCTGACCACGGCCGAGCCGCGACATTACTTCGAACTGAGCTCGGGCCGATGGCTGCTGCAGTTGCTGGTGTGTGCGTGCACGCCGGTGATCGTGGGACTGCCGCTAAAAATATGGAATGCGGTGCGCATCGAGCGCAAGTTGGAAGAACAAAGCCGGCTGCTGCTGGAAGCGCGGCTGGATGCGCTGCAACGGCAGATCAACCCCCATTTTCTGTTCAATACATTGAACTCGATTGCGTCGCTGATCCGCTCGGAGCCGGAGTTGGCGCGGGAGATGATTGTGAAGCTGGGGCGCATCCTCCGCACGCTGCTGCGCGAACGCGATGCCTTTGTGCCGCTCAACGAAGAACTGGCCTTTACCGACGATTACCTCAGCATCGAGGTGATTCGCTTCGGCGACAAGCTGCGCGTGGTGAAAGAGATCAGCGAAGAAGCGCTGGAACTGGAGGTGCCGAGCATGATGCTGCAGCCGTTGATTGAAAACAGCATCAAGCATGGGCTGGAGCCGCGCATCCATGGCGGCACGGTAACGCTTCGCGGGCGCGTGACAGGGAGCAAGCTGCTGATCGAGGTCGAGGATGACGGCGTGGGGATGAGCCCGGAGCGGAGTTCCGTGTCGCCGGACGGGGTGGCGCGCGAGGGCATGGGCATCGGGATGCGCAATGTGCGCGAACGCATGCAGGTGTTGTATGCCGGCGACGCAGAGGTGGAGGTGGTCAGCCGGCCCGGGCGGGGAACGCGCATCCAGCTTTTGCTGCCGGTGCTGACACGGCAGGATGTGGCCATGCGCAAGGTGCGGGGCGCAGAGGCGGCGTTCGAAATAACGGGGTAGCGGCGGAGTCGCTGTTTGCTAGAATGAGCCTTCGAGAGACCGTCGTCGTCGTTCTCTTATGGTCGTGCAGAGCCGGTGGGGAGAGCCGTTGGCAGAGCTGGTGGAAAGTATTGTAGGAACGGGCGGCGGGACGGTAGCTGTGGACCGGCGGCCGCGCTTAGAGGACAGGCTGCAACATCGCATCGCGCACCCGCGCCTCGGGGAAAGCAGTACCGCGAACAAGGAAAGGCAGAAGCACGAAATGATTGAGATTGTGTCCATTCACGCGCGCGAGATTCTTGACAGCCGTGGGAACCCGCCGGTGGAAGCCGATGTTGTG
>CAXTRN010000193.1:0-4533 GCA_964246645.1 uncultured Acidobacteriaceae bacterium | reverse complement strand
CCCAGCGGCGCGTCCACAGGCGAGCACGAAGCGGTGGAACTGCGCGATGGCGACAAAGAGCACTATCTCGGCAAAGGCGTGCTGGGCGCGGTCGAAAATGTGGAAAGCGTGATCGCGCCGGAGCTGCAAGGGCTGGACGCGAGCAACCAGCGGCTGATCGACGCGACGATGCTTTCGCTCGACGGCACGGAAAACAAGGGGCGGCTGGGTGCGAACGCGATTCTGGCGGTATCGATGGCCTGTGCGCGTGCCGCGGCAGAAGCCTTGCGCTTGCCGCTGTATCGTTACCTGGGCGGCGTGAATGCGTGTGTGCTGCCCACGCCGATGATGAATATCCTGAACGGCGGCGCGCATGCCGACAACAATGTGGACTTTCAAGAGTTCATGGTGATGCCTGTGGGTGCGGAAAGTTTCTCAGACGCCCTGCGTTGGGGCACCGAGGTTTTCCACACCTTGAAGGGCGTCTTGAAGAAGCGCGGGTACAACACCTCGGTCGGCGATGAGGGTGGATTTGCGCCGTCGCTGAAATCGAACGTGGAGGCGATCGAGGTCATTCTTGAGGCAATTGAACTGGCGGGGTACAAGGCCGGGGAAGAGATTGCGATTGCGCTCGACCCCGCGGCCAGCGAGTTCTACGACAAGGCAAAGGGCAAGTACGTTTTCAAGAAGTCGGATAAGAGCGAGAAGAACCCCGAGCAGATGGCGAGCTATTGGGAAAGCTGGACTCGCCAATACCCCATCGTTTCACTTGAAGATGGTTTGGACGAGAACGACTGGGCGGGCTGGCGGTTGTTGACCGAGAAGATCGGCCGCAAGGTGCAATTGGTGGGCGACGATCTTTTTGTTACCAATACCAGGATGCTGCAACGCGGCATCGACGAGGGTGTGGCGAATGCGATCCTGGTGAAGGTCAACCAGATCGGCACGATTTCGGAAACGCTCGATGCGATCGAGCTGGCGCGGCGGCATGGCTATGCGGCCATCATTTCGCACCGCTCTGGCGAGACAGAGGATACGTTTATCGCGGACCTCGCGGTGGGCACGGGGGCGGGGCAGATTAAGACCGGCTCGGCTTCGCGTACGGATCGCATTGCGAAGTACAACCAGCTGCTACGCATTGAAGAAGAGTTGGGCGGCGCGGCGTTGTTTCTGGGCCGCACGGCCGTGAACTGCGCGGAGTAGAACGATGAAGCAGCGTCGCGGCGGCCCCGTGCTGCTTACGGTTCTGGATGGTTGGGGCTACCGTGCGGAGACGCATGGCAATGCCATTGCGCTGGCGCGCAAGCCCGTGTACGACAAGCTGCTGCGCGAGTATCCGAACACGCTGATTCGCGCGAGTGAGCACTTCGTCGGGCTGCCTGATGGACAGATGGGCAACTCCGAAGTCGGGCACCTGAACCTGGGCGCCGGGCGTGTGGTGCGCATGGACATATCGCGTATCGACGAGGCGATCGCTTCCGGTGCCTTCTTTGAGGACCCCACGATCGTGCGAGCCATGGACGCGGCAGCCCGGGGCGGCCAAGGGCTGCACCTGATTGGCCTTCTTTCCGACGGTGGTGTGCATTCACATCAGCGGCACCTGTATGCGCTCCTAAAGATGGCGGCGCAGCGTGGATTGTCGCGTGTGTACGTGCATGCATTCCTGGATGGCCGCGACACGTTGCCGACCTCAGGCGCGGGCTACCTGGAAGCGTTGCAGGCAAGGTTTGTGGAGTACGGCATTGGGCGATTGGCGAGCGTAAGCGGACGTTATTTTGCGATGGATCGCGATCTGCGTTGGGAGCGTGAAGCGAAGGCTTTCAACGCCATGGTGAAAGGCCGTGCTGAAGGCGGAGCATACGTCGACGCGATCGCACGGGTGCGCGAAAACTACAGCAACGGCGTGACCGACGAATTCATTGAGCCGTTTGTATGTATAGACGGCCTGGGTGGCGGTCCGGGTGGTGGTCCAGGTCGCGCTGCAGGCGAGCCGGTCGGGCGCATCGAGGACCGCGATGCGGTGATCTGCTTCAACTACCGCGCGGATCGGGTACGGCAAATCACGCGGGTGTTGGGGCGGCGAAGCGGGCTCGCCAAAGACGGCGGTTTGGCTTTACCTAAAGCCGCGGACTTGGAACTGGAGATCCCGCTTGGGGACGTGCCGTCCGATCTGCATTTTGTGACGATGACGCAATATGACCGGAACTTCGCGCTGCCGGTCATTGTGCCGCCGGAAAGCATGGAGAACCTGCTTGCAAACGTGATGGCCAAGCAGGAGCTGCGCAACTTACGCATCGCAGAAACGGAAAAATATGCGCATGTCACCTATTTTTTCAACGGCGGCATCGAGAAGCCATTCGCGGGCGAGGACCGTGAGCTGGTGCAGTCGAAGAAGGTGGCGACCTACGATCTTGCCCCGGAAATGTCGGCTGCAGGGATCGGCGATATTGTGGAGCGGTCTTTAGGCGACCGAGCCTTCGATGTGATGATCGTGAATTTCGCCAATGCGGACATGGTGGGGCATTCGGGCAAAATCGAACCGACGGTGCGTGCGGTGGAAGCCGTGGATGCGCAGTTGGGGCGCATCTACAACGCGGTGCGCGCGGCCGGAGCGCAGTGGATCATCACAGCCGACCATGGCAACGCGGAGTTGTTGATCGACCCGGTGAGCGGCGGCCCGCATACGGCACATACGACGAACCCGGTGCCGTTTGTGCTCGTGACGGAGCAGGGCCGGAGCCTGGGGCTGCGCGAGGGCGGGAGCTTGCGGGATATTTCGCCGACGATCCTGGGGCTGTTGGATCTGGATCTGCCGCCCGAAATGACCGGAGGCGATCTGCGAGTTTCGCTCGCCTGAGAGGCAAACGGGAGCCGTTACACGGAGCGGCGATTTTCCAGGGCACGCGTCATGGTGACCTCATCGGCGTACTCGATGTCGGAACCCGCGGGAACGCCGGTCGCGATGCGAGTGATGTGAAGTTCGGGAAAGCGCGCATGGACCTCGTCGGCGATGTAGCGGGCGGTGGCTTCGCCTTCCAGGGTCGGCGAGGTGGCGAGGATCAGTTCGCTATGCTCGTCGGTTCGTTCGAGCCGAGGCCAAAGGTTGCTGAGTCGCAGTTGCTCGGGACCGACCCCGTTGACCGGGGAAAGCGTGCCGTGCAGCACATGAAAAACGCCGTTCCAGGAGCGCGTTTTTTCGATCGCCGCGATGTTGGTAGGTTCTTCGATCACGCAGATGAGCCCCTGATTGCGAGAAGGACTGGTGCAATACCCGCACGGATCGACATCCGTGACATTGTTGCAAACAGAACACAAGCGCAGGGTCTGCTTGAGGGCGTGAATGCTTTCCGCGAGCGCATTGGCGTCACTGTCAGAAGAGCGCAGGATGTGGAAGGCGAATCGCTGCGCGGTTTTGGTGCCCACCCCGGGAAGCTTGCGAAGCTCATCAATGAGACGCGTCATCGGCGCGGCATAGCGAGTGGACATGGAGATGGTCTCGGTTTACGGGCTGGGCTTCACAGGTTAGGTTTCAATGAGGCGGAACGGGTCACCTCCACCCTAAAATCCTGGAAGCCCCAAGCCGCCGAGCATGCTGCCTGCACTCGATTGGGCAGCTTCCTCGGCTTTGCGGCTTGCTTCGTTGATGGCGGCAACGATGAGGTCCTCGAGCATGGTGATATCGCCGGCGGCGGCCGATGCGGCAGCGGGGGTGATGGTGAGCTTGAGCAGCTCTTTGCGGCCATTCATGCGCGCGTGGACGGCGCCGCCGCCGGAAGAGGCTTCGACGATGGTTCGTCCGAGTTGCTCGTCCATGTTTTCGCGCATGGCGTTGGCCTGGGCGAGCATTTCGTTCATTTGGCTGAGGTCCATAAGTGTGTCCTTCGGAGCTGGAAGCTGAGTTTTAGGATTGTCGAGGTCGCCGGGGATGTCGGGGCGAGGTGGAACGGGCTTGGATCAGTCTTTTCCGCGCAGGTCGATCACATTCGAAATTTCGGCGGAAAAGAGGCGTTTGGCTTCCTGCACCATGGGATGCTTTTCAGCCAACTCGGAAGCGCTGCCGACGGGGGCAGTCCGGGCGGTCTTCGGTTTGCTGTTGGTGGCCGGGGTGCCGGGAAGGAGCTTGACCCGCAGTGCGCCGGCGCCGTGATCGCGCAGGGCGCCCTTCAGCAGGCGATCCGCTTCCGCGTTGATGACGATCGGGATCATGGTTTTGGAGATTGTCGTTTGGATTTCGAGGGTGTCGCCGGTAAGGGTCCAAACGGCGTCCTCGAGCTGTTCTGCCGCGGAAGTTTGGCCTTTGGTGGCCTGCAACGTGGCGACGGCCGCGGCCTGCAGCGGAGCGACGTCGACAGTTTGGCGCGGGATGGTGTCGACGGTGTCGAGCGTGACGGGGTCGAGCGTGACGGGGTCGATTGCGTCGCGGCTGGGTGCGGGGGCAGGCTGGAGCGCGGCGGTGGCGACGGTTTCCGCCGGCAGCGGGTCAGGGCTGGCTGAGATCGGCGGCGTGGCACCATTCTGGGATCTGAGCTCGACTTGTGGCTGCTTTTCCGGCAG
>CAXTRN010000192.1:0-7185 GCA_964246645.1 uncultured Acidobacteriaceae bacterium | reverse complement strand
CGTCCCCCTGCGCCTCCCGATCCGCAAACCCGACAGCCCGGACCCCAGCCGCCGGGCTACCAGCAGCCCGGCTTCCAGCAACCCGGATTCCAGCAACCCGGCAACCGGCCGAGCTTTGATAATCGCCAAGCAGCGCCGGCATCGCCACCACGCCCCGCGCCAACCTATGCTCCCCGGTCGGAACCCGTGCCACAAAGCCGGCCGCAAGCTGCACCCGCACCGGCTCCGCGCCCTGCGCCCGCACCGCAGGCGGCCCCCCATGGTGGGGGCGGTGCACCCCACGGGGAACATGGCCGATGACAGCCGCGCCACCGAGGCGCGGACACACTAGGCAAAGGTTTCCCAAAGCAGAAGCACGTTCAGCGCCACAATAATCCCCGCCACGCCCCAGCCTGCCCAGCGCATGGGGCGTGGGCTGCGAAACTCCCGCATCACCTTTTCACGCTGGGTAAGCAGCAACAGGGGGATGAGCGCGAACGGCAGGGTAAAACTTAATAACACCTGCGAATCGTTCAATATCCGTAACGGATTCCAGCCCAGTCCAATCACAATCAGGGCGGGAATAATCGTAAGAAAACGCCGCACAAAGATCGGAAACTGCACATCCAGAAAGCCTTCGATGATGACTTGGCCCGCCATCACGCCGACAGTGGAACTGGACAGCCCGGAACACAACAGCGCTACCGCAAACAGTACCGCCGCGGAGCGTCCCAGCAACGGGCCGAGGGTGTGGTAAGCCTCCTGGATTGTTGGCTGCACCGCAGGCCCCTTGGCCACCGCAACCGCTGCCATGATCAAAATGGCGGAGTTGATCAACCAGGCCCCGTTCATGGCAAAGAAAACGTCAACCAGCTCAAAATTCAGGAACTGCCGCAAAACTCCTGCCCGCGGAGGCATCGGTGGCGGCGCCACTTCCTTGCGTCGTGGCTGCACCAGTGCCGAGTGCAGGTACACGACATGGGGCATCACGGTTGCCCCCAGGATGGCTACGGCGGCGAAGGTACAATCCCGCAAATGAGCGTGATCCAACGTCGGCAGTAACGTCGCCATGAAAGCCCGGTGCCAATCCGGGTGGACGCGGAACATTTCGAAGCCGTAGCAAATGCCGACCAGGCCGACAAATGCCATGATGCCTCGCTCGAGCCACTGATATCCAGCCAGATCAAGCGCCAGGATACCCGCGACGGCCACCGTGGTCACAAGGGCCGCGGTAAACAACGAGCCGGTAGGGGAAAAGCCATGAGCCTGCAGCGCCGGACCGACCAACAGATCCAACCCGAGCGCCGCCCCCAAAAACTCGGCCAGGTCCGTGGCGACAGCAGAACATTCGCCGCAGATCCAAAGAAAAATCGTGGTTCGGCGTTTGAAGTGCTTGCGGCAATTCTGCGGCAGAGTGTAGCCGGTGACGATGCCCAGCTTTGCGGAAAGGTATTGAATCAGAATCGCCATGACATTCGACCACAGCAACACCCAAAGCAGCCGATAACCGAACTGGCTACCGCCCAGAATGTTCGTGGCAAAGTTGCCGGGATCGATGTACGCCACTGAAGCCACAAACGCTGGGCCAAGGTAGCTCCATACGTGGCGAGGCGACCGGTTTTCCGCCTCTACGTTTGTCTGAACCGGAGGTGGTGCATCGAGTTCGAGCGGCGCCGGCATCGCGCTGGCATCGGCAATGGCGAAGGGTTGGGGAGACTGATCCACTGAACAAAGTATATGGATAGAAACAAGGCTGCCGGACGCGGACACAGCTTTACGGATCTCGTCGCGATCCTGCGCTCGCCAAAATTTCAGGATTCCTCAGATGCGGTGTTAACTCAGCACGCACGACTCACCCGAGCGCTCCTCACACCCCTGTGGACCCAAAACCGCGACCGGCGCGGGGCGTTTCCGCCAAGGTATTTGTTTCTGCGAAAACCGCTTGGATGCGCTCAACAATCCGCAGCTGTGCGATTCGATGGCCGGGAGCGATGGTTTGCGGTGCTGGCGACAGATTGGTCAGCACAACCTTCAGTTCGCCGCGATAACCGGAGTCGATGACGCCGGCCAGCGTCGTTATGCCGCGAACTGCCAATCCGGAGCGGTCTTCGACGAGCGCCCCATGCGTTTCAGGCAATTCCAGCGCGAGCCCGGTGCTCACGGCCTGGGTTGCCCCTGCTTCTCCGATGGGTGCCAAAACCGCCGACTCCGCTGCAAACAGATCGGCTGCCAGATCCCCAAACGGGCCATGGTGGGCATAGCGCGGCAGCTGTGCAGCCGGATGCAGGCGCTGGACGAGAACCGTGGGTTGTGTGCGCGCATCAGGCATTGCTGCCCCACAGTGTCGCATGGCGTGCCCTTCTGTTTTTAGAAAATCGTCTGCTGAAATCGTTCTGCCGTTTCCATTTTGGAATAGAGAAACGTCGTTCCCGAAGTGGAACGCTGTTTTGGCGATATAGAAATTGAAGGCAATTTTTCTGAACAGAAAAGCGAACTGCGGCGTCTATGGCCCCATATGCTTGCTGTGAAGCGCGAGGGCGCGCGTGGCCCTCTTCTGGTAATGCTGCATTGGTTGGGCGGCGGCGCCCAAACTTGGACTGAAATCAGCCATGGCCTTGCGGCGCGCGGCGTTCGTTGTGTAGCAGTCGATTTACCCGGCTTCGGCGGGTCTGCCGGTATTGCCGGCTACGACGTGAAGTCAATGGCCGAGGCGGTTACCGCAACGATCGAACCCTTGCTGGCCGGGGCGGGAGCGGATGAGCCCGCGCCCTGGTTTCTCGCCGGCCATTCGATGGGCGGTAAAGTCGCCTCCGTGATTGCCCGACGGGCGCTGGACGGCAGGCCCAGCCTGCAAGGCCTGCAGGGTTTTGTGCTGGTTTCAGCATCGCCGCCCGGCCCCGAGCCGATGAGTGACAGCAAGCGTGCGGCGATGCTGAAAGCCCTGGGCGAAACCACCGGCGACCAGGCGAAGGATCGCAAACATGCCGCGCAGTTCGTTGACGAAAACACCGGCAAATTGCCGCTGCCCGAGGCCGTTCGAGAGCGCGCCATCCGCGGTGTGCTGCATATGAACCGCACCGCCTTCCGTTGCTGGCTGGAGCATGGCAGCAACGAGGATTGGCGCAAACAGGTGGGCGTCCTCGCGCTGCCCGCCCTTGTGTTCGCCGGCACCGAGGACGAAGCACTCGGTCCGAAGGCGCAGAAAAACGATAATTTGCCGCATCTGCCGCAGGGTGAGTTGGTCGTGCTCGAAGGCGCCGGGCATTTAGCGCCACTCGAGCGACCGGGGGAACTGGTGGAGTACATCACCCAGTTCATGGCAGGCGCGGGCGCAACCCTTGCCGTGACCCAGGCTGCCCCGGGCATCGGCTTTGAAACCGTGCTCCAATCAGAGCGGACTGCCCCAATCACGCGCGCGGTGATGCAAACGCGTCTGCGCAGCGCTCAGAACTGGAATCATTCCCCCCTTGCCCTCAGTTTCGCCGAGTTCCGCACCCTACGCACCCTGGTAGCGCGTGTGGTGCCGGATGCCGGCTTTGATATTGCCGCGCAGCTGGATAGCGATCTTGCGACCGGCAAGGGGGACGGCTGGCGCTTTGCCAACCTGCCGCCCGATGCCAAAGCATGGCAGCTCGGCCTGCGATCGCTGGATTTCGCGGCCACCAAAGCCTACGGCGTCCCGTTTGCGGCCCTGTTTCACGGTCAGCAGGATGATCTGCTGCAGCACGCCACCGCCGGCAAACTCGGCCATGGCGTGCTTGGGGCCTTGCACCTGGGCGAGGCAGCGGGCATGTACAACGCTGAGCAGATGAAGCGTTGGTTTTCGGATGTGCGCTCTGAATGCACACGCTGCTTTGTCGCCGACCCGCGCACCATGGAGCGCATCGGCTACACCGGTTTCGCCGACGACCTCGGCTTCACACAGATTCAGCTCAGCCAGCAGGAGGAGTTTGGGCGTTGACGGACACAGGATTTGGGTACAACCAAACGGAGCTTGTCAAAAATCAACTTGGCCGGCTTCGGCGCAGTATGCGCCACTATGACGATGATGAGGAACTGGATGCGGTTGTAATCGGCACCGGCGCGGGCGGCGCACCGCTACTTGCGAAGCTGGCCGCCGCCGGCCGCAGGGTTGTAGCTCTGGAAGCCGGTCCCTGGTTTGAATCGCCCGCCGAGCAATTCGCTACGGATGAGGTTGCGGCCAGCCACATCTATTGGTTGGGCGAGCGGCTTTCCGGCGGAGAAACGCCGGAAGTATTGGGCGCCAATACTTCCGGCACCGGCGTGGGCGGGTCCACGCTGCATTGGGGTGCGTTTTGCCCGCGCGCCGATGAGCGCGACCTGCAGTTGAAGACCGACTCCAGCGAGGGTGTCGACTGGCCGCTGCATCTTCGCGACCTGATTCCTTATTACGAGGAGGTCGAGCATTTTCTCGGAGTTTCCGGCCCGAGCCCGTACCCGTGGGATCCCGCCCGCCGCTACCCAACCGGCCCCGTGCCCATCAACGGTCCCGGGGAGCTCATGATCAAGGGGTTCGACGCGCTTGGCCTGCGCTCCAGCGCCGCGCCGATTGCCGCCCTCAGTGAGGATTATTCTCGCCCCGAGTACGGCACGCGCAAGGCTTGCGTTAATCGCGGTTTTTGTCACCAGGGCTGCCGCAATGGGGCAAAAGCCTCTATGGATGTCACCTATTTACCCTGGGCCGTGCGCTCCGGCGCGGAAATTCGGCCACACTGTTTTGTGACCGGCTTCGAGCGGGACGCACAAGGTCGGCTCACAGCCGTGGTGTATCGCGACACCTCCGGGACCGGAACGCCCATGGAACGCCGGCAGCGCACCAGGCACGTTTTTTTGTGTGCCGGGGCTGTTGAAACACCGAGGTTGCTGCTTTATACCGGGCTCGCCAACGGGAGCGGGCAGGTGGGCAGAAACTATATGGGCCATGTAGCCGCACAGGTGTGGGGCACCTTTGACCGGCCCGTGCGCATGAACAAGGGCTTTCCGGCAACGGTGATCTCTGAAGACACCCTTCGCCCCAAAGATGCCGATTTTGCCGGCGGCTACCTGGTGCAGTCGCTCGGCGTGGTGCCGGTGACCTGGTCGACGGCCGTCGCGCGTGGGCGGCAGCTCTTTGGCAACGAACTTACCCGTCACCTGGCGGACTACAACTACATCGCCGGAATTGGTATCAATGGCGAGGTGCTTCCGACAGGCAGGAATTTCCTTGCACTTTCTGATGAACTCGACAGCAACGGTATTCCCAAGCCGATACTGCAGTTTTCCTACCAGGCCAATGAGCAGAAGATGGAAGCGCACGGCATCAAGCTGATGACCGAAGCCTGGAAAGCCGCCGGCGCGCGCGACATCTGGTCTTTACCGCGCACAGCACACACCATCGGCACCTGCCGGATGGGGGTGGATCCGGAGACCTCCGTCGTAGACCCGTTCGGGCGTTCGCATGAGATCCCAAACCTGTGGATCAGCGATAATTCCACCTTTCCCAGTTCCTTGGCCGCCAACCCCGCCCTGACCATCATGGCTCTGGCGCTACGCACAGCGGAGGCGTTTCTGAAGCTATAACCTCGACAGCCGTCTTCAGTAGGCAACGACGAATGATCAGGGTGCATGGATCCGAGCAACGGCGGTAGTCTGGTGCTATGCCGGTGCAAGTACAGTCTTTCAAAGCCGGGATGCGCACAAGTACGGACCGCAGCGGCTGGGGGTCGCCCTCCGCTCGGCGGATGTTCTGGGTAGGCCTTGCGGTCCGCCTGCTGTACCTCACGGTTGCCCACACCTACCGCTTCCGTCCTTTTCAGGATCACTTCCAGTTCGGCTGGGAGATGGGCCGCATCGCCCGGGCGCTGGCGACCGGTTACGGCTACGCCGACCCATTCGAGGGCCATACCGGTCCCACGGCCTGGACGCCACCGCTATATCCGCTCTTCATGGCAGCGGCGTTTAAGCTGTTTGGCGTCTACACCGCCGCTGCCGGCTGGTGCGTGCTGGCCGGCAACTCTCTGTTTTCCGCGGCCACAGCGCCCGCGATCTTTGAAATTGGCGACCGCTGCTACGGCTCGCGTGAGGACGGCCGGAAGGTAGCCTTGTGGGCCGGCTGGCTTTGGGCACTTTACCCCGCGGCTCTGCAGTACGCCGTTCGCTGGCCGTGGGAGATGGCGATGACGACATGCCTGTTCACGTGGGCGCTCGTCGTGGGGCTACGCTTGCGCGGTATCGGTGAAGGCGAACGCCAAGCCGGCAGATTCCCGACTCTCGATCCCGAAAACGACCCTCTCCGGTCGTACGAGGCGAGCGCCCGCGAGAGCCGGCGTGTGTGGCCATGGGCGCTTTTTGGCCTGCTCTGGGGAGCCGTCGCGCTTTTGAACAGTTCCTTGCTGCTGTTCCTGCCGATACAGGCAGCATGGGTGCTTTGGCCTGCACGCCGCGCGCTTTTACCTGTTTTGCCACGCGCGACCGTGGCGGCGTTGGTCTTTTTCGCATGCATTCTGCCGTGGACCGTCCGGAATGCACAGGTATTTCACGCTTTTGTTCCCTTACGGAACAATTTTGGCGTGGAACTCTATATGAGCGCTTTGCCCTCGCACGAGGGCCTTCCTTGGGGAACCGACGTGCAGCTCAGCAAAACTGATCCTGAGCTTCAACGCTATGCCCGCATGGGGGAGCTGGCCTACAACAAGGCGCAGGGCGCACAGGGCAGAGCACTGATTGCGGCGAACCCTCTTCGCTTTCTCCGCCAGGTCTTGTTGCGTATCCAGTTTTACTGGGCAGGCGTACCGAAACCGTACGACCATGGGGCACTTGAAGAGTTTTTTCGCCAGCTCGACTATAGTGCGTTAAGCGTTTGCGGCCTGTTGGGTCTTGCACTGTCGCTGCACCGGCGTGTGCCGGGCTCCGGGTTATTTGCCGCTGCCTTTGCGGTTTTGCCGCTGGCCTACTACTTAATCACCGTGCAGGCACGCTTTCGCGCGCCGCTGGAACCCCTGATCGCCCTGTTTTCCGTGTTCCTTTTCCAATCAGCAGACCGCAACCGCGTGTGGTCTTTCTTTCGCCTGCCAGGCTGAGCGAGGACCGGGGCCGGTCAACTGTGGTTCCCTTGCGCCCCATTCTTCGCTTGACCACCGCCACAAGCCCGGCTAGACTCATCTAGTCTGGCGAAGTACGCCGCATTGCGGCTCGACAGCCGTAACG
>CAXTRN010000191.1:0-7231 GCA_964246645.1 uncultured Acidobacteriaceae bacterium | reverse complement strand
TTCCAGCACAGCCCTTTCCAGCACAGCCCTTTCCAGCGCAGCCCTGCTCGGCACTTCGCTTCTCGATCGCGTCGGCAACACCCCCCTGGTCCGCCTCGACCGGCTCACCGAGCGCCTGCCCGGGGCCCCAGGGCGCGTGCAGATTCTGGGAAAAGCGGAGTGGGCCAACCCCGGCGGCAGCGTAAAAGATCGCGCGGCTTCGGCTATCGTCGCCGATGCGCGGCGCAAGGGTCTGCTTGGCCCCGGCAAAGCCCTGTTGGACGCCACAAGCGGCAACACCGGCATTGCGTACGCCATGCTGGGCTCGGCGCAGGGTTTTTCCGTAACGCTCTGCATGCCGTCCAACGTCAGCCCGGAGCGCAAACATATCCTTGCCGCTTATGGTGCGGAGATTGTCTATACCGATCCGGCGGACGGCTCTGACGGCGCGATCCGCATGGCCCGGCGCCTGGCGGCCGAGCAGCCCGACCGCTTCTTCTACGCCGACCAGTACGGCAACGAGAACAATTGGCGGTCGCACTACCACGGCACCGCGAACGAAATATGGCGACAGACCGAAGGCCGGATCACGCATTTCATCGCCGGGCTCGGCACCAGCGGCACCTTTATGGGCACCACGCGGCGTTTGCGCGAGCTGAACCCCGCCATCCATTGCTATTCCATGCAGCCGGATTCACCCTTCAACGGCTTGGAAGGCTTGAAGCACATGGCCACCGCTATTGTGCCGCCGATTTATGACGAACGGCTGGCCGAGCGCAATATCGAGATGCCGACCGAGCGCGCGTACGCCATGGCCAAGCGGCTCGCCAAGACACAAGGCCTCCTCATCGGCGTGTCGGCTGCCGCCGCCGTGGCTGCCTGCGTCGATGTGGCCGAAGAAGAAGCCCGCGCGGGCCGCGAAGCCGTGATCGTCACCATCCTTTGCGATTCGGCGGACAAGTATCTCAGCGAGCGTTTTTGGAGCGAACCAACACCGGAGGCCGCTGCCGCCGACGCCCTCGACACCGAGGTCTACGCGGGGCAAAACGCCTGAAACGGCTTGCATTTGTGTCCGCTTCCCGAAGCGAATTTCTTTGTTGCCATTCCCAAATTTCTTCGTTGTCAATCCAGAATTTCTTTGTTGTCATTCCCGAAGGGAATCTGCCTTCAACCCACCTCCAAGCACTCCCTTCCCTTGTTATTCCCGAAGGGAATCCGCGTTTGCCCAGTACCCACCACCAAGGGCAAATCGAAAGGTGAATCCATCCATGCTGCCCTTGCGCCTTCCTCAAGCCCTCCTCAGCCAACTGCGCGCCCACGGCGAAGAAACCTATCCGCACGAGTGCTGCGGCATCCTGCTCGGCCATGCCGACGCAGACGCGATTGAGGCCCGCAGCCTTCTTCGCGCCGGCAATACCCGCACGGACTCGGCGCACAACCGCTACCACATCGATCCGCGCGAGCTGATCGCCGCCCAGCGCGAAGCGCGCCGGCTGGGACTCGACATCATCGGCTTTTACCACTCCCACCCCGACCACCCCGCACAATGGTCGCAAACCGACTTCGCCGAAGCGCACTGGTTCGGCTGTAGCTATGTCATCACGGCGGTGGACGGCGACAAGCAGACCGGCAACGCCACAGTAACGAACAGCTTCCTGCTGACCGGCAGGGGTGAGGAGGACAAGGTGTTTTTAGATCAAAGCATTCAGGTCATGGACAATTAGTCACACAAGACAAATCCACGGAAGTTGAATCTTGGCGAGTACACTTTCGTACATGCGCTTAGGGAGTATGTTCCTGTTGTCTTTATCTCTTACTGCCATGGCACAGACACGTACAGTGGCCATAACGGTTGACGATCTGCCGTGCGCTCATTGTGAACCTCTTGCGTTGCCCGGTTCACCTCGGCAGGGTTCGATGGAGGAGGCCAACAAACGATTGATTGCTGGTCTTGTCCGGGCCCATGTTCCCGCCACTGGCTTCGTTATCACTCAGGGTATTGAACAGGCCGGCGTTAACGGTCAACACATACTACGGCTGTGGCTTGATGCAGGTTTTGATCTGGGCAGCCATAGCTACTCGCACCCAAATTTCGGTGACATAAGCACCGATCAGATGGAAGCTGACGTCGCCCGTGCGGACGCTATGCTAAGACCGCTACTCAAGGCCAACGGACATTCTCTTCAGTTCTTTCGTTTCCCGTATAACGACACGGGTGACACACAGTCCAAGCATGACGATTTTGCCGCCTACCTGAAGGTACATGGTTACCAGGTAGCCACTTGTACCATCGACACCTCTGACTATCTCTTTGCCGCAGCCTATGCTCGCGCGATTGGGTCGAAGGATTTGACTTTAGCAAACCACATCCGTCAAGAGTACCTCGCCTATAGCGCAACGGAAATAGATTTCTACGCTGCGCTGAATCACCGTGTTCTAGGCTACGAACCTCCGCAAGTCATGCTCATTCATGACAGTCTGCTCAATGCCGATAGTATCGATGACCTGCTGAACCTTTTCCGCACTCGTGCCTATCATTTCGTCACTCTCACGGAAGCACAACGCAGTCCGGCCTACTCCATACCTGACACCTATGTGACGAAATACGGCGTGATGTGGGGCTATCGTTGGGCCAAAGAACGAAATGTTGGCCTCCTTGAAATGCACGAATCTGATCCACCCGATTGGATCACCGACTACGCCGATGGAAAACCAGCACCCGCTCAAGCATTTCAACGTGGTGGTAATTAGGATTACTCCCGATGAATCGTCACAAGACGACTCATCGGCATAAACGTAATCCGCAAAGCCTGAATGGGTGCAGTCCTCGTGGGGTCTACCCACTGGCTGAAGATATCGGGGCTGGTTTTCCTTTACGATTTGTGAACTGCCACTAAAAGCGACATCGTAGTATTCCGGAAATTCAAAACTACAAGCCGACTCCGTCGCTACCCCGAAAACAGGTGAAGAGCTTAGCGAATGATGGTGCCCACGCCACGTTGTACGTCAAGCTGGTGCCGCTGGTCTTCTTGACTCTTCTGGTCGGGAACGCCCATGTACGCTCTTAACGCGTCCGAGACCAGGCTGCGATCATAGGGCTCCTGAGTGCTCGGATCTTTGTTCAACACCTTGTATTGCGTTCCAAAGATCTGGGGCTGATGCAGACTTTGCAGATAGCGGTCCAGGGTCGCGGCAGAAATCCACACCGCCCCGCTCTGCCCCTTGCTCACCGCAATCACAGCGAGAACGTGAGCCAAAAGGTAATCCTCTGAAGCGGTTCCATGTTGGAAAACGAGGGCGGCGTGATCGAAATCCGGACCCGTGTGGAGCAAACCCCGTTTTAACAGAGCCGCCGTTTGCATGCGGCGCTCCCTGTCCGCTTGCTCCAGGGTTTGCTCGTTCTTGGGAGGTGTGTCCGCGCGGTCAGCTTGATCCCTGGCGACAATCGCGGTCATCTCGCGGTTATCGGGCGCGAAGTCATCTTGTGTGTAGGTACGCGTGCTGTCCCAATCGGAGGCCAGTCGCGGTTCATTCGGGATGCGTTTCATCCGGAGGCTCGGAAAACTGGAGAAAAGCGTGAAATCCACGTCTGCAGCGTCTACAGGTTTTACAAGGTAAGTTAGGGTACTGTCGCCGCCGTGGGCCGGGGCCGGGTCTCTAAGCTGGAGACCGCTGTTGGTCCAACCGAACGAAGCTACCGGGTTTTGTTCGCTTTTGGACGATATCTTCGAAAATTGCAGAAGCGTCCCATTCTGAGAATTGCAGTTGAAGTCACCCGGGGCCAATACGTACCCTCGCAAGTGGCCGGGTTTTGCTGGGTCAGGCTCAAGATGAAGGCCAAACAGTGTTTTCGGTCCCAAACTGTATGTCCAATTTCCAACCAGATTCATTGTGTCTGCAGCTTCCTGTGCCTGTAGGAGACCCGCCAGGCAGAAGAAATTGAGCACCCATACCGAGACAAGTACGTGCAACCGTTTCACGATCATCCTCCAAGCGACTGTACATACGCAGACAGGCGCTCCTTTGTTCACAGCTGCTCGCCTCACGACCGGGTTTCTTTATTGGGAGCTACAGAAGAGCTGCTTGCACGGGTCGATGGCTTCACACTTTTGCGCCGTAGCGCGGCCAGACGGCATCACATTGGATGCCATGAAAATTCATATTCCCACGCCGTTGCGCGCCTACACCGAGGGTCAGGAGACCGTGCCCGTACCCGCCACAACCGTGGCCGAAGGCCTCCAAGGGCTGACGGAGCGGTATCCCGCGCTGAAGCAGCACCTCTTCACCCCGGACGGCAAGCTGCGCTCGTTCGTCAACGTATACCTGGGCGATGAAGATATGCGTTATCTGCCGAATGGCGACAAAACGGCTGTGGACGATGCTGCCGAATTGACGATTATCCCTTCCATTGCGGGTGGCACTGTTTCATCTAGCGGTGACACTTCGTCGATGGCCAGCGGTGCAGCAGTTATTTGCTAAAGATCCAAAGCTTCATTGTGTGGCCGTCCATGGCTAAACTTTGCGCGCCGGTCCAGCGGCCCAGATCTTTGCCGGCCCATACGTCACGCACATTCGCGCCGGCGTTGAACCCGATCTCGTGAAGGTCGAAGGGCACATCGCGCGTGCTCCACGAGTTGTTCAGCAGCCCGATGGCGTAGCGGCCACCGGTGAGCGGCTTGCGCCACAGGCTGAGGTCGCCGCGCTGCCAAACGCGCTCGGCCTCTTTGCCAAGTGGGTCTTGGTCGATGGCGATGGCCTCGCGGTTGGTCAGAATGGCCTTGTCGGCGGCGCTCATCTTGCCAAGGTCATTGCCGGCCAGCAAGGGCGCGGCGAGTAATACCCAAAGGCTCATGTGCACACGGTATTCCTCGGTTTTCATGCCGCCGTTGCCGATTTCGAGCATGTCCGGATCATTCCACCGCTCCGGGCCGGCGTAGCGGTCGAGCCCCACCTGTCCGTAGGCGATGGCAATCATGCGGGCGTAGGTATCGTTGATGTCGTCGGTGGTGCGCCACATCTGCGCTCCCACACCGGGACCGAACTTCCAGGGCTCGTCCAAACCATACTGGCAAAGGCTGTACAGGATGGGCCGCCCGGTCGCGGCAAGGGCATCGCCCATCTTTTTATAGGCTGCTTCCATCATGCGGAACTCCAGATGCGGATCGTCCGGGTGTTCCGTTTTGGCTTGATGCATGTCGTCCTGGAAAGAGCACAGGTCGTATTTGAGAAAATCCACGCCCCAGTGGGCATACATCTGCGCGTCCTGCACCTCGTGCCCAAGACTGCCTTCGTAGCCGCCGCAGGTTTTCGCACCGGGCGAAGAATAAATTCCGAACTTCAGCCCCTTCGCATGCACATAGTCGGCCAGGGCCTTCATGTCCGGAAAGCGCTCGTTAGGGTGCAGAACGCCTCCTGCATCGCGCCTGCCCTGCCACGTATCGTCGAGATTCACATAGGTGTAACCGGCGTCGCGCATGCCCGTACTCACGAGTTGGTCGGCGGCAGAACGCACGTCGGCGTCGGTCACCTTGCCGGCGAAGTGATTCCAGCTATTCCAGCCCATGGGCGGCCGCGGGGCGGGCGTGGCTTGCGCAAGCGCGGACACGGGCAGGAACGTGGCAAAGGTAAGCAGGGCCGTGCGGAGATTCATAGCGGGATCGGGCTCCAAAAGCGTTTGGGAGCACCTTACCACGCGCAAGCCGCCGCGAGTCAGCGGACTTGCCCGGGACCACGAAACCTTGCGAGGCCGAGCCGCATCTGCCATACAGGATGCCTATGCCGACGCTCGATTCCGCCGCCCACGAAGCCACACCCACCGGGACTTCCAAGCTTTCCAACGAAGAGATCGCCCGCTACTCGCGCCACCTCATCCTGCCCGAGGTGGGCATGGAAGGCCAGCAAAAGTTAAAAGCCGCCAAGGTGTTATGCGTCGGCACAGGCGGGCTGGGCGCGCCGCTGGCGCTGTATCTTGCGGCGGCCGGGGTGGGCACCCTCGGACTCGTGGATTTCGATGTCGTGGACGAATCGAACCTGCAACGGCAGATCATTCATTCACAGTCGACCGTCGGCATGCTCAAGGTGGATTCCGCCGAGCAGATGCTTAACGGGCTGAATAAAAATACAAAAATCGTGAAGCACAATACGATGTTGACCTCGGCGAACGCACTTGAGATCTTTCGCGACTACGACGTGATCGCCGACGGCACTGATAATTTCCAAACGCGTTACCTGGTCAACGACGCTTGCGTGCTGACAGGCAAACCAAACGCCTATGGGTCGATCTTCCGCTTCGAAGGCCAGGCCTCGGTCTTCGCCACCGAGCAAGGGCCCTGCTACCGTTGCCTTTATCCGGAACCCCCACCGCCGGGCCTGGTGCCCTCATGCGCCGAAGGCGGTGTGCTCGGCATCCTGCCCGGGCTGGTCGGCGTCATCCAGGCGACGGAGGTCATCAAGCTCATTCTCGGCATCGGCGAGCCGCTGATCGGCCGCCTGTTGCTGGTAGACGCGCTCAGCATGCAGTTCCGCTCTTTGAAGCTGCGCAAAAATCCCGAATGCCCGGCCTGCGGCACGCATGAGATTAAGCAGCTGATCGACTATGACCAATTCTGCGGCATTCCCAAGCCCGCCGCAGCCGGCCCGCTCGAAGTCAGCGCGCATGGCAGCCCTAACGGCGGTTTAGACGCGGGGGCACCTGTCGTTGACGGCATTGCGCAGATTACCGTGGAGCAGCTGAAGCAACGCATCGATGCCGGCGACGATGCCGGCGACAAGCCCTTCATTCTGGACGTGCGCGAACCGCACGAGTACGCCATTGTGAACCTGGGCGCGCCGTTGATCCCTGTTGGGCAGATCGGGCAGCGTTTGAGTGAACTGCCGGCAAACAAAGACACGGAAATCTTTGTTCACTGCAAAACAGGCGGCCGCAGCCAGAAAGCCGCACTGGCACTGGCCTCCGCCGGGTACCGCAACGTGAACAACGTCGCAGGCGGCATCACCGCCTGGGCGGAACGGATCGATCCGTCGCTGCCGAAGTATTAACGCGTCAGGCAATCTCCCGGCTGACCCGTGCCCTTGTGCGCTAGTCCGTTTCACGGTCGTCGACGACCATGATCTGCAGCACCACAGGCGGCTCCACCATGAACGGCAGCCTCCCCATTGCGGCCACAGCACGCTCCAGCACAGCGCGTGTGCACGGCTCCGTGGTGATTACAAAAGGCAAGCGCCCGCTGCCATGGCCCCGATGCTGCAGCAC
>CAXTRN010000190.1:0-7264 GCA_964246645.1 uncultured Acidobacteriaceae bacterium | reverse complement strand
CTGCGATGCCGCGCGCCACCCGCAACCCATAGGCGATGTCTTCCCGCTCGGCTGTATCCGGCGCGCGTTCCGTCAACACAGCTGCCGGCGCGAGCATCGGCTCTAAAAACGCCGTGGACGAAAGTAAGCGAATACCTTCATCTTCCAGCACCTTGGCCACCGCGCCCAGCAGCATGTCCGTATTGCGTGTGCGCAGGTTGAGCAGTAGCTTCGCCAGGCGCCAATCGGGTCGGATGCTTGAGAAAATCTGCTTGTGCCGCACCTGCCCCGCCATCACGGCCTGTTGCACGCCCTCGCGCTGAAAGGTTTCGATGAGCCGCGACAGCTCGCCCAGCGAAAGCCAGTGCACGCGCACGCCGTCGGGCTCACGTTGCGCACGCTCTTCGATCTCCATGTCGGTTTCTTCTTTGATAGCCGCGACCACGACCTGCAGGCCCTGCGCCCGCGCCGCATCCAGAATCAAAAACGGAAACCGTCCATTGCCGGCAATCAAGCCAAGCGTCTCAGTGCTTGGCCGCACGTCCATGCTTGTCCGTGCATCCATGCTCGTCACAGTGCCGTACTCGCCGCCCAGCCCTTGCTCGTTGTGCTTATTGTGCTTGTCGTCGCGCCGCCCGTCGTCATTATGCCTACTTGATCACGCCACGTTCGCTTCTGGCGATGAACTCCGCAAGGTAGGCCACACGTTCGCCGAACTCGCCGCTTGCTACCTTCGCACGAATGGCTTCCAGTGCCTCCGACGTGTTCAGGTGCGACACCTGCAGCAGCCGATACGCCGCGCGCAATTGCTTCAACTCGCCCGACGTGAACCCGCGCCGCTCCAACCCTACCTTGTTCAAACCGAAGGCCCGGTTTTCCCGCCGCACGCTGGTCAAGGAATACGGCAGCACATCTTGCGTAATCGTGGTGCCTCCGCCGATGTAGGCGTACCGTCCAATGGTGCAATGCTGGTGCACCGGCGCCATGGCGCTGAGCACCGCATAGTCTTCTACGGTAACGTGCCCGGCCAATGTCGCCCCATTCGGGAGGATGCAGCCGTCGCCAATCTGGCAATCGTGCCCGATGTGCACATAGGCCATGATCAAGCAGTCCCGCCCCACACGCGTTACGCCGCCGCCGCCCGCTGTGCCCCGCGAAATGGTCGCCGACTCGCGGATGACCGTGTGTGCGCCGATCTCGCACCGCGTCGGCTCGCCCCCATACTTCAGGTCCTGTGGACTGATGCCGACTGCCGCGAATGGATGCACCGTCACCCCATCAGCCAGCGTTGTGTGCCCATCCAGCACCACATGCGACACCAGGGTGCAGTTCTCGCCCAGCACGGCGTCGGGGCCCACCGTGCAGAAGGGGCCCACCCTGCAGCTCGCCGGCACCCGCGCTCCTTCCGCCACCAGCGCCAGCGGATGCACCTGTGGTCCCGCACTGTCTTGCCTGCTTGTCATCGCTTTACTGTGCAGCCTGCTTATTGGGCGGCTCAGCTACCGGTTTCTTTGCCGGCCGCGGCACCAGCATGCACGTAATCACCGCTTCGGCAGCCAACTCGCCGTCCACCGTGCACCGGCCCTGCATCTTTACGGCGCGCGACCGCCAGTTCAGCACGGAAACCTCGATCCGCAGCTGGTCACCCGGCACCACCTGTCGCCGGAATCTCGCCTCATCGATGCCTGTAAACAACATCAGCTTGCTGTCGCGGTCCGGCACCTCGGTCAACAGCAGGGCGCCGCCTGCCTGCGCCATCGCCTCTACCGTCATCACTGCCGGCATTACCGGGTAATCCGGAAAGTGTCCTGTAAATTGCGGTTCATTGGCCGTCACATTCTTCAGGGCCACAATGCGCTGTTTGCGCTCCATCTCCACCACGCGATCAATCAGCAGAAACGGATAGCGATGCGGCAGAATCGCCATGATCTCCGTGATGTCCAGCGTTTGCTTCGCGATCGGTTCAACCGCTGGCAATTCGAGGGTGGCGCTGCTTGTTGAGTCACTCATAGCGTCGCCTAGAATACCACTCAAAGCTTGGTGCCGCGCCGCGACCTTCGCGTACCCGCCGCCTGACTCAATCGCTTCGAGCAGGGGACGCCGTTCTACTTCTTGGTCAAAGGCCGATTCGGATCGAATAGATCCGCCGCCATCGGCAGATGGTACTGAACCTTGGTCAAAAATCGTTGGCTCACCATGTCGCCGTTGCGGTAGCGCGTGACGGTCAAGGCAGTCATCAAACCTTCCACCCTTTGCCAATCGTCATAGCGCTCCAAATCCACGTCCAAATCTTTGTATAGCGGATCGCGCCACTGAAAGCTGCGGCTGCGCGGCAAGTGCGAGGTTTGATCGAGACCCAACGTGATCCCGTCGTTGTCTGCCGTCAGAACGCTCACCCGATCGACCAGGTGCCGATCGTCCATCTCCGTTCCTTCGAACGTGACGAGCGTTCCCGGCCGCTTCATCCATTCGCGCACCACGACATCCAAGGAATGCCGACGACGGCGCTCGAACTCTTCCACATCGATCTTCGGTAAGTCCTTGCGACCGTGATAGTTCACCTCATAACCGTTCTCCGGCGTCCAAACCTCGGCGACGTCGCGCTTGGTTGTAGGAATGAACACGCCCTGCTTGGAGACGATGACAACGCGCTCTCCAAAGGGCTCCAACCGGAGATACTCTTCAAATTGCGACTCATACGGATTCGGCAAACCCTTGTAGAACGTCGCGCCTCGGCCTTCCAGCCTTTCGGTATTCCGGGCGAGCCAGGCATCGCCTCCAAGTGCGGCGACCATTGCGTTCATCAGCTTGCGGCCGCGCACCGATTCATCCCCGGAGGGCGTTGCTTGCGCGCTGGGCAGTGCCGAGGCTTGCGCGTTGAGCTTTGGCGCAGCACCCGGAGCCACAAGCCAAGCCAAAGCAAGCACAAGCCACAGACTCCATCGTCGGCACCCTCCAGCGTCGCTGCTTTTGGTCATCTCAAGCTCGTCTTTCGTGCCATGCGTTAACGGTTGCAACATTCCCTTTCTGATGCGTGCGCCGGCATTTGTTTTCAGCGCGTTCGCACTCATCCGACCAACACCGCGCCGCCATTTACATTCCAAATCTCACCTGAAACAAATCCGGCCCAAGGCGAGCAGAGAAAAACCACGGGCCCGGCGATCTCTTCCGGTTCCGCAGCCCGGCCCAGGGGAATCAGGCTCAACGCTTTCTTTGACGCAACAGGGTCTGCCAGCGTACCTTCTGCCATCTCGGTGCGCACCCACCCCGGCGCGACACAGTTGCACAAGATGCCCTGTGGGCCGAGTTCGCTCGACAGGCTTTTCGTCAGGCTGAGCAGCGCTCCTTTGCTGGCAGCGTAATCCGCATGGAAGGCTTCTCCTCGTTGGGCGGCCGTTGAAGCAATGAGCACGATGTGTCCCTTCACCGGCACCGGTGCGAAAGGCAGAGTATGTCCACCGACAGAAACTTCGCCGCTTCTGCCTCTTTCGGCTCCGGTTTCAGCGTTTCTTTCCAGCATGTGCCGCGTTCCACTGCGCACCAGCCCGAACACGCTGTCGAGATTGACTTCCATGGTTTCGCCCCATTGCGCGTCGCTCATCGTGCCGATGGGTTGGTCATGGGGCGGCCAGATGCCATGGTTCACGATCAGGATGTCGATCTGCCCGAATACAGCGATCGCAGCGGCGATCAACGCCTCTCCATGCGCAACGGAATGCAATGCCTGCGGGATCGCGCGACAGAACGCCTCCCCGCCGCAAGCCTCGACCAGGGAGTGTGCTCGCTCGGCGGCTGCCTTATAGCTGAACACTACCCGGGCGCCGGACTCGCGCAGAAGGCGAACTGTCGCCGCGCCGATGCCGCGCGAGCCGCCCGTCACCAGCGCTACCTTTCCCTCGAGGGACACCCTCATCTTCCCTCCTAATAACGCTCCCCGCGATATCGCGGGGAAAATGCGGACCCCGACTCACCCGAATCGGACTCGCCTGAAGCCCGCAGTCGCCCGCAACCGCACCTATGGAATCATCGCGTAAGCGATCATCCAGCTAGCGATGACCGCCGTGCGAGGCCTCGTACCCGCCGCGGAACCCTTCTTGATGACCCTCCCCATACGGTCCATGGAAATCGTTTCCGCGGAAGTTCTGAAAGTGATCGGCGGGCTCGCGATAGCCGCCGTGTTCCGGATACGCGCCGCGATACCCGTAGCGTGGATCGTAATCGTGGTTGACCGGGCCATAATAACGCCGGTCACCGTGAAACCAGGGACCCGCCCCGACAAAAAGTCCGCCTGTAAACCATTGCGGGCCGTAATAGCCGTACGGGGCGCAGCTATATGGGGCGTAGCCGTAGTAGCCGTAGGGGCAGGCCGGCGCCGGGCCGCCGATATTGACACCAAATAAAACCTGCGCCTTCGCGTCACTTGGCGCAACCAACATGAACCCGACAGCAGCAGCAGCCGCGATCAACGCTTTTCTCGATCCAATGTGCATGGCAAGACACCTCACTTGGTAAGAAGGCGGTTCTCTTTCGAAAGTTGCGTACTTTTCGCTGCCACCATCGGGTGATTACGGTCGTGATCGCTTCATGGGTGGCCGCCGGGCGCGCTTGGGCGGCACCGGCTTTTTCAACTGCGCCGCTTCTGGACGTTCCCGCTTGCGCTCTACCTTTTTGCCGGCAGCTGCCCGATTGAGCGCCTGCACCTCACCGGTGGTTAGTTCGCGAAAAGCGCCGGGCGGCACATCCAAGGTGAGCGCCCCGTAGGCGATGCGCCGAATCTTCTCCACATGGTGGCCGATCTCCTCAAACATCTTGCGCAACTGGCGGTTACGCCCTTCCGTTAACGTCAGCTCAAACCACGGATTTTCGCCGCCGCGCACCTGTTCCACCTTGGCCGGCTGCGTCAGAATGCGATCACGGCGACCGGATCTGACCTCGTCCAGCCGCCCCCGATCGATCATCACTCCGCGCCGCAGTTGGTCGAGCGCCTCATCCGCGGGCTTACCTGCAACCTTGACCAAATACGTTTTCTCCACCCCTGCGCTGGCCTTGGAAAGCCGATTGGCAAGTTCACCGTCATTGGTCATCAACAGCAAACCTTCGCTCAGATAGTCGAGACGGCCCACGGGATAGAGCCGGGGCAGGCGTTTATGCTCGCCGGTCACCTTTTTCTGCGACTCCTGCCCAAGCAGCTGCGACACCGTCGGCCGGCCTTCGGGGTCGTCGAGCGTCGTCACATAGCCGCGCGGCTTGTTCAGCATGTAATACCGCTGCGGCTCCGGCCCGGCCAGCAGCTTGCCATCCACACGGATGTAGTCGCGATGGGGATCGGCACGCGTGCCCAATTCGGTCACCACCTCGCCGTTGACCTGAACGCGGCCCTCGGTGATGAACGCCTCGGCGCCTCGGCGGCTCGCAATCCCCGCCTGCGCGAGAATTTTCTGCAAGCGCTCGCCACGAGGGGGCTCCTGATCTGCCCGGGCGGTCTGCGTCTTTTGCGGAATCGTCATACCCAAGCTTCGCATGAGATGCTTCCCTTGCCTTCACGAAGAGCTGGCGCGCCCATGGGCAACCTCCGCAGGACCAAGTTTTCGCCCAAAAGCGAAAACACCTCGGGGTAGCAGCCCCGAGGTGATCTCAACGTGAAGGAGGTGAGGCCCATTGCGATCCTTCTGGGTTCGCTATCGGCGGTTTTCGTTGCAGGTACCTGGAGAAGTGATTCTCTTCCTGCTGATGAAGACCTGTGAGATGCTACTGCATTTGGTGCATTTCTAACCATAGGGCCTCTGGGCGGGTCAGCCGTTCAGAGGCTCTTGTATATGCAGATGGTGTCCGCTACAACCTGCATGTGGATACAAGATTCGACCATGCGTGCCGTCCTGTCAATCACCCGCAGTTACACTTTGGTAACTTTACCCCAGCCCGGTCGACCGCGCCTGCTCCTGTGCATGGTAGCTGGAGCGCACCAGCGGGCCGGCCTCGACGTGCCGAAAGCCCATCCCCAGCGCTTCGTGCTTCAAGAAGGCAAACTCGTCGGGTGTATAAAAGCGCGACATCGGCAGATGGTCCCGCGAAGGACGCAGATACTGCCCGATGGTGAGAATATCGACCTTGCGCTGGGCCAGATCGCGGAAAACCCCAAGCAGCTCGTGCATCTCCTCGCCCATGCCGACGATAATGCCCGTCTTCGTGACCAGCGGGCCCTTTGCATGTGCAGCCGAATCTTCTTTGGCCGCTTGAAGAAAACGCAAGGAACGCTCGTACCGCCCACCGGATTTTGCCACCCGGTATAATCGAGGCACGGTCTCGATATTGTGGTTGAGGATCTCCGGCCGCGCGTCCACCACCATTTGCCGCGCGGCATCGACACCCTGAAAATCGGGGGTCAATACCTCCACCTGGCAGCCGGGCGCCTGCTGGCGGATCTCCCGAATCACCTCGACAAAGGCCGTCGCCGCTCCCAGGTTGTCGTCATCCCGATTCACACTGGTGATGACGGCGTGCTTGAGCCCTAACGATGCCACCGCGAAGGCCACGCGTGCAGGTTCACTGTGGTCGATCGGTTCCGGGCGGCCTTTCGGCACAGCGCAAAATCCGCAACGCCGCGTGCACAGGTTGCCCAGCATCATGAATGTGGCGGTTTTGCTGTTCCAGCATTCGCCGATGTTGGGGCAATGTGCGCTTTCACAGACCGTATGCAAATGAAGTTCGCGCGCGAGCTTCTTCAATGCATGGAAGGTCTCGCCTCCCGGCGCCCGTGCCTTCAACCACGCCGGTTTCGCCACCGGCTTGCGCGGAGAAAGGTCAATCTGCACGAGAGGCTGAGTCACAAGCGGCGTCGCCATCGCTCCATTGTAACTTTTCCCGTCAGCGCCCTACCGGAGCCGTTCCCGCACCTCGGGCCGGCTCAGATACAGGAAAAAACACAGCGCGAAAAGGCCCTGGATGACATAGGGCGCATGGTGCATACGATGAAATCCGTAGAAATATCCGGCAGCCATGAGCAGACAGCCAGCCGTGGCGACCGCCCACCCCCACCGGCGCAAACGCAAAAGGCCGAACACGCCGCCGGTCATGAGCGTGCAAATGCCCAGGATGGAGTATTTGGCGGGTCCCGCGCCGAAGGTGTTGCGCAGAGCGGCAAAAACATTCATCAACGCCAATAACAGCAGATACATCCCGATCATCGCCATGCCGGGAAGCATGCCGCGCACCTCACCCGCCGGGGTGCCCGGAAGCCGGCGGCCTCCAAAGTCGGTGTCCGCCGCGGGCGCTGTTTTTGGGTCGA
>CAXTRN010000189.1:2035-7294 GCA_964246645.1 uncultured Acidobacteriaceae bacterium | reverse complement strand
CCGCTACGAGTCCGAAGGCAAGGTCACCAAGTACGAGGGCTGGGAGTTCCTCTCATCTGTGCTCGACGAGCACGGCGTTTGCCGCGGTATCTGCGCGATGGATCTGCGCTCGATGGAGGTCCGCACCTTTCCGGCCGACGCTATCATCCTGTGCACCGGAGGCATCGGCGCGATCTTCGGCAAATCCACCAACTCTGTCGTGTGTACGGGCTCCGCGCAGTCAGCCATTTACCAGCAGGGCGCGGCCTACGCGAATGGCGAGTTCATCCAGGTACACCCAACCGCGATCCCCGGAGAAGACAAGCTCCGCTTGATGTCTGAATCCGCCCGCGGAGAGGGCGGCCGCGTGTGGGTACCTAGAAATCCCCAGGACAAGCGCGCCGCGCAAACGATTCCCGAGGCGGACCGTTTTTACTTTCTTGAGGAGTGGTACCCCAAATACGGAAATCTCGTGCCGCGCGATATCGCCACCCGTGCCATTCATCGCATCGTGTACGAGGAGGGTTTGGGCATCGATGGCCAACCCATGGTCTACCTAGACGTTTCGCACATCCCGGCAGAGGTGCTCAATCGCAAGATTGAAGGCATTCTGGAGATTTACGAGAAGTTTGTCGGCGACGACCCGCGCAAGGTTCCGATGAAGATTTTTCCCGGCATGCACTACACCATGGGCGGCCTTTGGGTGGACTTCAACCAGATGACGAACATTCCTGGCGTGTACGCCGCGGGTGAGGCGGATTATTCCATTCACGGGGCCAACCGTTTAGGGGCCAACTCCCTTTTGAGCTGCATCTATGGCGGCTTTGTCGCGGGCCCGCACGCGATGCAGTATGCAAAAAACCTGCCCGCGATGACCGGGGACGGCGGCCATGCGGCAGAAAAGCAACGTCAGATCGAGATGAATTCGTTGCTGCTGCACAACCAGGGTACAGAAAATCCCTTCCGCCTTTGGCGCGAGCTGGGCGATACGATGACGCGGCATGCGACCATCATCCGCTATAACAAGGGGCTCGCCGAAGCCGATGGGAAGATTGTCGAACTGCTCGACCGTTTTCGGAATATCAACCTTTCCGATAAAAGCCAATGGGCCAACACCAGTTTTGCGTTTGCCCGCCAGCTGTGGAATATGCTGCACCTTGCCCGTGTGGTGGTGCAGGGTGCGGCCCTGCGGGACGAAAGCCGCGGCGCCCATTACAAGCCCGAGTTTCCTGAGCGCGATGACGAGCGCTTCCTCATGACGACCAAGGCTTTTTTCCGCGACGAGGCTCCGTCGATCGAGTGGGAAGAGGTTGATACGCAATATATCGTGCCACGCGCCCGGAGGTATGACGCCGCGGCTTAACCGGCGCACCGCAGGCGTGAGCGTCGCCATCTCCGTACCGCACGGCTATCTCTCAACCGTTGGCTGCCATCAGAGGAAACATGACAGGTATAGGACCCGACACCCTCAAGCACATCGTCTACCCCGCCATGATCTTCGCGTTTCTTTGTGTCATCGCGGGCATGTTGATTTACAACCGCGCTTCCAAGCGCAAACAAAAGGAACTGGTGGGCGACAACCCGGCCAGCAAAGAAGCCGGCATCGCAGCGGCCAGGCAGGCCATCGAAAGTAAAGGACCGAATCTGGATTAACGGCCGTGGTTGGGTTCGACAGTTGCCCGGTTGCCGGCAGGGGAAAGAAGCGTAGCGATGAGTACAACCCGTCTTTCCATCGTGCTCGCTTTGGTCGCCGTTCTGTTCTACGGCGGGTTTGTCTTGTATGGCGCATGGATCGATGGCCGCAGGCAAAAGATACGGGAACAGGGATTGCACCCCACCACGGAAGACTCCGGCGAGGTTCACGCCCGGGAAGAAAGGAACGAAGATGGCAGCCAGCGTCGTTGAAATGCGTCCTCAACAACACCAGCCGGTAGCGGAGGTCACCTCTCCCCACCATCCGGCGTCCACCCGCACGTTTACGGTAAAGGTGACGCGGCAAGCCTCGCCGGACGCACCGGCACGCACGGAAACCTTTGCGATTCCTTACCGGCCGAACATGAACATCACGTCGGTGCTGGGCGAGATCGCCATGAATCCGACCACGACGGAAGGCCGCGAATCCACCGCCATTGCCTACGATGCGAACTGCCTGGAGGAGATTTGCGGCTCCTGTGCGATGCGCATCAACGGCAAAGCCATGATGGCCTGCTCGGCCCTGGTGGATAAGCTGCTCGGTGACGACAATACGATCACGCTGCAGCCGCTTTCGAAGTTTCCTGTTGTGCGTGATCTGGCCGTTGACCGTTCGGTGCTATTTGAAAATTTGAAGCGGGTAAAGGCCTGGGTACCGATTGACGGCTCCTACGATCTCGGGCCCGGTCCGCGACAGGCGCCGCAGATCCAGGAGCAGCGCTATCCGCTCTCAAATTGCATCTCCTGCACGATTTGCATGGAGGTTTGCCCGCAGTTCAACGATGTCACGAATTTCGTCGGGGCGGCCACCATCGCTCAGGCAAAGCTGTTCAACATGGACCCGGCCGGATCCGTGCTGAAAGAGGACCGTCTGCGCGCGCTGGCCGGCGATGGCGGCATTCAGGAATGCTCTTTCGCGCAGAACTGCGTACAAGCCTGCCCCAAACAGCTGCCGCTGACGGAGGCGATCTCGGATGTCGGGCGCGACGTGTTTGTGCAGCAGGTGAAAGACTTCTTCCGGCGGTAAAGAGTCTGGTACCAAGCGGTCATCCTGAAGTGGAGTGGCAGCATGCGTTTGGATCGCAGACATTTTGTCGAACTGAGCTTCGGTGCTGCCGTGGGTTCGCGTCTGATCGCGCAATCCGCCGCGGACGGGATGCCCTCCGGCAATCTGCGAACGCCTTCGTACGATCAGGTCAGCCCCACAGCCGGCATCGCCGGGCAGCAGCAGCAAAATGCGCAGGCCATTCTCGGGACATTCGAGGATGACGCCCTGCTGATGCCTTTTCGCGAGATGGGCGGCCTACCCGCGCCGGGCCGCAACCTGGGTGGCTGGTATGAGTACCTTCCTGACTACAACTGGCACAACGGCGACGCAGGCCTAGCCCCGGGCCACTGCTTCGGCCAGTGGACCTCGGCGATGGCGCGCTTCAGCACCGCGCACCGTGACGATGCAGCCCGTGCCCGCGTGCTCCGGCTGCAAGCGCTGCTGCGGGACAACATTACTCCGGATTTCTTCGATAAACACCGCTATCCGGCGTATCTTTTCGACAAACTGAACTGCGGTCTGCTGGATGACCACGTCCTGCTGCAAGATCCAGCGGCGTTCGAGGCGCTCGAGAAGGTACGCCGGTGTGCGGAGCCGAACCTGCCGGAAACGGCTCTCGAACGCGATACGTATTGGCGCAAACAGCGCGATTTTTCCTACACCTGGGACGAAAGCTATACCCTGCCGGAGAACCTGTACCTGCTGTATGCCGCGGGCGCAGGCGAAGCCTACCGCACGCTGGCGCGAAGGTTCTTGTACAGCGGATTTTTCGAGCCGCTGGCGCGCAATGAGAACATTCTTGGCACGCTGCACGGTTATAGCCACGTGAACGCGCTTTGCTCGGCCATGCAGGCCTGGTTCGTCGACGGCAGCCGGACACACCTCGAGGCGGCGCGGAACGGCTACCGCATGGTCGCGGCGCAAAGCTACGCAACCGGCGGCTGGGCGCCGGATGAGCTGTTCGAAAAGCCCGGCTCCGGCAGGTTGTTGGCAAGTTTGACCGATTCACACAACAGTTTTGAGACGCCCTGCGGCACGTATGCGTTCCTCAAGCTGTCACGCTACCTCCTGCAAGCCACACGCGACGGCAGCTACGGCGACGCGATGGAACGGCTGCTATGGAACGCTATGTTCGGCGCTTTGCCGTTGCAGCCCGACGGCCACACCTTCTACTACGCCGATGCGAACAATCAGGCGCAGCGGGTGTACTCCGCCCATCGCTGGCCTTGCTGCGCCGGTACGTACACGCAGGTCGCGGCCGATTACGGCATCAACACATGGCTGCTCGGCCCGGCCGGCTCCGGGTCGGTTTGGGTGAACCTGTACCTGCCGTCCACGCTGCGCTGGCAGGAAGGCAGCGCCGCGCTTGTGCTCACACAAAACGACAGCTATCCCGCAAAGGAGCATGTGCGCTTGACCTTGCAGGCAAGCCGGACGACACGCTTTACGCTGCATCTACGCGTTCCTGCCTGGTGCACTGCCGAATCCTTGCGCGTGAACGACCAGCGCGTGCCCCTGCGAGTCCAGAAAGGCTTTGCCGCAGTGGATCGCCTTTGGCGTTCGGGCGACCGCATCGATCTTTCGCTGCCTGCGGGTCTGCGGCTCGAGCCATTTCCGACCGACAGCGCGGCGTCGCAACCGAAGCTCGCCGCGCTGTGCTGGGGACCGTGGGTGCTCTTGCCGCTGGCGCCCTCGCCGACCGCCCGCGCTGACGATCTGTTGCAAGCCGAGCGGATTGCCCCAACCGAGTGGCGGGTACGGCGGCCCGAGGGCGATCTGTACCTGAAGCCGTTCTTTGCCGTAGGCGATGGAACCTATGCGACCTACCTGCGCTTGATTTGAGCGTTTGTGTGTGTTTGGGTTTTCGTCTGGGTCTGTGTCTGGGATGGGCGCGCATCTAACCCGCAGGCGAACAGCGCCTCGAGGAGCGACCATGAGCACCACCCACGAAACTTTGGAATTACAGGACGCCCGCCGCATGATCGCGGCGGCTACGAAAAAAGCGGAACAGATTGGGCAGCCGATGAACATCGCCGTCAGCTGTGCCGGTGGTTATCTGCTTGCCTTTGAGCGCATGGCTGAGGCCTGGCTCGGGTCGGTCGACATTGCCCAGAAGAAGGCCTGGACGGCGCGTGCCTTCAATATTGAAACCAAGGCCCTGGGTGAAAACTCGCAGTCCGGCGATCAATTCTTTGGCATTCATGCTTCCAACGATGGCAAGGTGATGATCTTTGCCGGCGGCATTCCCGTGAAGAAGGACGGCAAGGTGATCGGCGCGATCGGCGTTTCAGGCGGTTCGGGAGAGCAGGATCAGGCGGTCGCCGAGGCCGGCGTCAGCGCCTTCCAGGCCGGCTGAGCGGTTCTGCCACGTAAGCAGAAATGGTCGGGGCGGAGGGATTCGAACCCCCGACCCTCTGCTCCCAAAGCAGATGCGCTACCAGGCTGCGCTACGCCCCGACTCCCTCCATCCTACCGCAACACACTCACCGCCAACCCGGCACATGCATCCCGCGCAGCAACGACCCGCTCGCCCACAGCAG
>CAXTRN010000189.1:0-2025 GCA_964246645.1 uncultured Acidobacteriaceae bacterium | reverse complement strand
CTACCAGGCTGCGCTACGCCCCGACGTTTCCATGGTATCGCACACGCCCGCGGCAGTCGAAGCGGCCGAAAGGTGTAGCGTCGCTTGGCGCGCGACCCTTTCCTATCGCCAACCGGGCGCATGCAACCGGTGCAGCATCGACCCGCTGAACCAAAGCAGCAGAACGAAGGGCAGCATGATGAAGGCCATCAAAGCCAGCCCGATGCAGATCATGTAGAGCCAATCCCGCCAGGTGTCTCGGCGACCATGTGTGAGGCTGCGCTCTAAAAGCGCATAGTTGCGGCGGTTGGCCCGCCAGCCGATATCGAAAAGGTTGCCGAGTACCGGCACCGCGCCCACAACGACTTCGACGCCGATGTTGGCCGCCATACGTGCCACTGTCACCAGGGGAACACCACGGAAGAATGCGGCGAGGACGATGATGCAGCTGGCCGCGCCGGCGAGAAAGTCGCCCACCCCAGGCACAAAGCCGATGATGCCGTCCAGACCGAAGCGGATGTTGGTTCCCGGCACACGGAACCAGGTGTCGAGCAGGCGCGACAGCATTTCCAAATTTTCGTCGCGGAAAGCGCCGTTTGCATCCAGAAGACGAGGCCGCAATGCCCCAGTGCTCTCACCGCGCGGCCCCGTTGCCGCGTTTGGCGGTAGAACTTCCGGCTCCCTTCCCTTGGTGGTCATGGCATCTCCTTTTGGAACCTGGAGGTTCGATGCTACAATCATCTACGGTACGGCGGCTATAGTTCAGTGGCAGAACGCCGCTCTGTGGCAGCGGATGTCGTGGGTTCGAACCCCACTAGCCGCCCCATCCAATCCTTGCCTGTTCGAGCATGAGCGTGTGCAGCGAGGGCTGGTTGTTGCAAGTGCCTGCATTCCTCGACCGTACGCGTGCCTCGTCTTCCCAAGTACATCGCGACTACCGCCGACCGGCTCGCCCCCACGCCACCCAACCTGTTTGTTGGTACCTCGGGCTGGGCCTATCCCACCTGGAAACCTGAGTTCTATCCGGCGGAAGTGCCGACCCGTGCCTTTCTCCATGTGTACGCTGCCTGCCTCACGGCCGTGGAGGTGAACTATACCTTTCGCGCGCTGCCCACAGAGGCGCAGTTGGAGGAATGGGTGCGGGCCACCCCGCCCGGGTTTCGCTTCTGCTTCAAGGCGCCGCAGGCCATCACGCATTTTGCACGCCTCCGCAACGCCGCACCAGCCCTTGAGCGCTTCCTTGCGGCCTTGGCGCCCATGCGGCACGCGGGCCGGCTCGGTCCCCTGCTTTTCCAGTTGCCCCCAAATTTCGCCGCCGACCCCGACCGTCTTCGAGCCTTTCTGGAACTCCCGGCTTTGCACGAGCCGCATGCGTCGCAGATTGCCTTTGAGTTTCGCCATCCAAGCTGGTTCAGTGAAGAAACCTATGCCGCGCTTCGCGACCACGGCGCGGCCCTGTGCGTCGCTGAAACCGACGATCTCGTCACCCCCGATATCGCCACAGCCGCGTTTCGCTTTTACCGGCTACGGCGCGATGGCGGCTATTCCCCTGCGGAACTGGAGGCTTTCGCCGAACGCTTCACCCGGCAGGCGCCCCATGGCGAGATTTTCGCCTTTTTGCGTCATCAGGCTGAGCCGACTGGTGCGTTGAATGCGCACCATCTTCGCCGGCATGCGGCTGTTCTCGCGGGCCTTTCTCCACTTGCTGTCTCGCGTCGTTCGTCTGCTTCCGGGCAGGCGAGATCGGGTACGCAGGCATGACGTCACCCTGCCCGACCTCGCCCTGGCCTGACGCCTTTTTGCCGTTTCATCCCCGTCGCGGTCTGCGTAACGCCCATGTGCAGACGATCCTCGGGAATTTTCTTCCACGTCCTCACGATCTGCCGCCCTCCACTGTCCAGCTGGTGGAGGTCGCACCCGCCGGCGCCGGCCGCATCAGCAGCCAGGTCCGGTGCGAGTGCCATTGGCAGCCCGCGGCCGTCCGGCGCCGCCGTCTCACCGTCCTTGTGCTGCACGGGTTGGAGGGCTCCGCGTCTTCGCAAGATG
>CAXTRN010000188.1:0-7324 GCA_964246645.1 uncultured Acidobacteriaceae bacterium | reverse complement strand
CGCCGGGAACACGCCTTCCGCTGCAAAAAAAGCCAGACTGGAATCAACCAGCAGCGGATTGGACTCGCGCTCGGCCAGCACGAGCGGTTCTGCGGCAAGCTCCCGTACCTCAACCGCGCGTCCGGCAAAGGCGTGGTCGACAGGAACGGCGACCACCACGGGGTCACGAAACAAAAGTTCCGATTGCAAAAAGCGCTCTGCGGACCCGTGTGGTGGACGCGTCAGCCCCACATCGAGCCGGCCCTGCTCCACTGCCGGCAGTTGAAGATTGGCATGCATTTCCATTAGTGAAAGCCGGATGCCCGGCCGGCGACGCCGGTATTCCCGGATGATGCGCGGGAAAAAGCCGCCCGCTCCCCATAGAAAAAAGCCGATCGCAAGCGTTCCGGTTTCACCCCGCATGGAACGCTGCGTCACCTCGACGGCCCGGCTGGCCGCGCCCAGGGTTTTCCGCGCTTCTTCCAAAAACACCGCACCCATGGCGGTCAACCGGATCTGCCGGCCGGAACGATCCAGCAGCGCCCCGCCAAGCTCCTGTTCCAGATCGGCTATTTGTTCGCTCACCGAGGACTGCGCCACATGCAGTCGACGACCGGCAGCGGTAAAGCTGCCCAACTCCGCAACCGACGTGAAATATCGCAAGTGACGCAGCTCCATCTCACTATTATCGGCGAAACCGATGGCAGCGACCGGAAAGAACTGCGAGACCGAAAGGTGAGTTTTGCTGTCTACTAGAAGAAGTCTGGTACGCCCGAGGGAGCTTGCGCTATGTGGATCGTTCGGCTGGCGCTGAACCGGCCCTATACCTTTATCGTGTTGGCGATCTTAATTCTGATCGCCGCGCCTGTGGTCATTCTGCGCACGCCCACGGATATCTTCCCGGCGATCAATATACCTGTGGTTTCCGTCGCCTGGCAATACACCGGCCTGAGCCCGGAAGAGTTGGAAGGGCGTCTCACCACGCCCTATGAAAAAACGCTCACCACCCTGGTCGACAACATCGAGCACATCGAATCGACCACGCTGAACGGCCAGGCCGTGATCAAGATTTACCTGCAGCAGGGGGCCTCGCTCGATACCGCCAATGCGCAGGTTTCAGCCGCCTCGGAGTTCATTTTGCGCCAGTTGCCCCCGGGCATCCTGCCGCCGCAGATCATCAACTTTTCCGCTTCCAGCGTTCCCATCGTGCAGCTCGGGCTGTCCGGTACCGGCCTCAGTGAAGAGCAGTTGAACGACTACGGGGCAAACTTCATCCGGCCGCAGCTCATTTCGGTGCCGGGCGCGGTGCTCCCCAACGCGTATGGCGGTAAGCAACGGTCCGTGATGATTTATCTCGACCCGAAGCTGCTGCAGGCCAAGCACCTATCGCCGGTCGATGTCCTCAACGCGCTTTCACAGGAAAACGTTGTAGAGCCGGGCGGCACGGCCAAGATCGGGGCCGCGGAGTACGACGTTCGCCTGAACAGCACATCCACGACGGTGGAAGGGCTGGCCAATCTGCCCATCCGCCAGGTGGCCGGCGCCACGGTGTACATGCGTGATGTCGCTTCCGTCACGGACGGCTCCATCCCGCAAACCAACATCGTGCGCCAGGACGGCAAACGCGGCGTGTTGCTTACGGTGCTCAAATCCGGCTCCGCTTCGACGCTCGACGTGGTGAAGGGCGTGCTGGCGCTCTTGCCGCGGGTCAAGCTCGGCTTGCCGGCAAACCTGAAGATCACCCCCATCGGCAACCAAGCCATCTTTGTGCGCGGCTCGGTGAACGGCGTTGTACGCGAAGCCATCATCGCCGCGGGACTGACCGGGCTCATGATTCTGCTTTTCCTGGGCTCGTGGCGCTCGACCCTGATCATCGCTGTTTCGATCCCGCTCTCGATTCTCACGTCGATCATCCTGCTCAGCCTGCTCGGTCAAACAATCAACATCATGACCCTGGGCGGGCTTGCGCTCGCGGTCGGCATCCTTGTCGATGACGCCACGGTGACCATTGAAAACGTAGAACGCTATCTCGAAGAAGGGCATCCGCTGCTCGAGGCCATCCAGGAGGGCGCGGCGCAGATTTCCGTTCCGGCGCTGGTGTCCACACTTTGTATCTGCATCGTGTTTTTGCCGATGTTTTTTCTGGCCGGGGTCGCGCGCTACCTTTTTGTGCCGCTGGCAGAAGCCGTGGTCTTCGCCATGCTTGCCTCGTACATGCTTTCGCGCACCCTTGTCCCGACCCTGGCCATGTACCTGCTCAAGGCGCACGACGAACATGCCGTTCCATCACGCAATCCGCTGGCCCGGTTTCAACGCGCGTTCGAGCGGGTCTTCGAACGGGTCCGTGCCGCCTATGAAACCCTGCTGCGCCGCCTGGTCGCCGCGCGCAAGGTCTTCATTCCCGCGTTTCTGGCCTGCTGCGTTTTGGCGATGGTCCTGGTCCCATTTCTTGGACAGAACTTCTTTCCCTCCACCGATAACGGCTCGTTCATTCTCCATGTCCGCGCACAAACCGGCACGCGTATCGAAGAAACCGCCCGGCTCTGCGATCAGGTAGAAACCAGCATCCGGCAGGTGGTGCCGCCGGCGCAGATGGACAACATCCTCGACAACATCGGCCTGCCGTATTCCACCTTGAATACGCAGCATGCCACCAGTGGGTTGTTCGGTGCGGGCGATGGCGACATTCTGGTGTCGCTCAAGGAAGACCACAGCCCCACCGCCAACTATGTTCGTGAGCTGCGGGAGCGGCTGCCTCGCGAATTCCCCGGAGCGACGTTTTATTTTCTGCCGTCCGATATCGTCACGCAGATCCTGAACTTCGGCCTGCCCGCCCCGCTCGACGTTCAAATCGACGGCAGCGACGCAGCCGGCAATCGCAAGGTGGCCGATCGCATGCTTGCGGAGATGCGGCAGGTGCCAGGGCTGGTCGATGTGCGCCTGCAGGAACCGAACGACTACCCGGTGCTGAACCTCACCGTCGACCGCACCAAGGCGCAGCAGGGCGGCTACACCGAACGCGATATCGGTACATCTGTGCTGAATACGCTGTCGGGTTCCACACAGCTCACGCCGCAGTTCTTTCTCAATACCAAGAACGGCGTGGTGTACAACATCGTCGCCCAAACGCCGCAGTACAAGATCGATTCGCTCCAATCGCTCGAAAACATCCCCGTCACGGCCGCCGGTGCACAAACGCCGGAGATCCTTGCCGATGTTGCCACCATCTCCCGTTCCACGGAGTTGCCGGTCGTCCAGCACTACAACGTCCGCCGCACGCTGGACGTGTACGCCAATGTGCAGGACCGTGATCTTGGCGCGGCGGCGCGCGATGTGGAACGCATCGTCGACCGCAACCGCCCCGCTCTCAGCAAGGGGAACTTTGTCCAGATCCGCGGCCAGGTCAACACGATGCGGAGCTCCTATACAGGCCTTGTCTTCGGTCTGCTGTTTTCCATCGTGCTCGTGTATCTGCTGATTGTGGTGAACTTCCAGTCCTGGCTCGATCCGTTCATCATCATTACCGCGTTGCCCGCGGCGCTTGCCGGCATTGTGCTGTTTTTGTTTTTCACGCACACCACGCTGTCGGTACCGGCGCTCATGGGTTCGATCATGTGCATGGGCGTGGCGACGGCCAACTCCATCCTTGTGGTCTCCTTCGCCAAAGACCGCCTCGCCGCCACCGGCGACGCTTTGCGTGCAGCGATCGAAGCCGGAGCCACCCGCTTCCGCCCTGTCGCCATGACCGCGCTCGCGATGATTATCGGCATGATTCCGATGGCGCTTGGGCTGGGCGAAGGTGGGGAGCAAAACGCTCCCCTCGGCCGCGCCGTCATCGGCGGCCTCTTGCTGGCCACCGTCGCCACGCTGATCTTTGTTCCCACTGTTTTTGCCCTCTTCCACAACCGCCGCCAGACCGCTCACGATCTGCCTACGGGTCACGAACTGCCCACGGGCGTGGCGGAAGGCTCCCCGGCCGCTCATGCGATTGCATAACGAAGGCATGGTCTCCGTACAAGCATCCGACAAGCATCACCCGGCGGAAGTGCCGGCCGATACGCAAACTGATGGCCATGGATTTGAATACAAACATGACGACTCCCTCTCTCGGCAACGCGGAAAACACGGGCGCCGCCGCGCCCTCCCATCCTGTGCTTCATCCTGCTCTTGACCCTGTGCTTGATCCCGCTAAGGGCTTCGCGCCGCCGCGTCGCCAGGCCGGGGCGGCATGGTTTGCGTTGCTGGTGGTAGCTGCGCTGCTCGCGGCCGGGATTGCCATCGGCATCGCTTCCCGCTCCCGGTCGGAACACCACCTCGCGCAAACAACGGCGCGCGATGCCGTGCTCAGTGTGAACGTGATCCACCCCACTGTGACCGGCTCGGCTTCAGAGATCGCACTGCCCGGCAACACACAAGCCTTCAACGACACGCCCATCTACGCTCGAACCAGCGGCTACCTGAAGCAGTGGTACGTCGATATCGGCCAGCATGTGCACAAAGGGCAACTGATGGCCGTGATTGAAACCCCGGAGATCGATCAGCAGCTCCAGGTTTCCCAGGCCAATCTGCAAAGCGCGCAAGCCGACCTGAATCTGGCCAACACCACCAGCGACCGTTACCAAAGTCTGCTGAAGGAAGATTCAGTTTCCCGGCAGGAGACCGATGTCGCCGTGAGCGGCGCCGCTGCGAAAAAAGCCGCGGTGGCGGCAGCGGAAGCCACGGTGCGCCGCCTCGAGCAGCTGCAATCCTTTGAGCGCGTGTATGCGCCCTTTGACGGCGTGGTCACCGCCCGCAATACCGACATCGGCGCGCTGATCGATGCAGGGGCGGGCAGCGCCCAACCGCGCGATCTGTTCCGCATCGCCGCCATCAACCGCCTGCGTGTCTTTGTGCCGGTGCCGGAGGTATACGCCCCTTCGATTCTCGATGGCTCCGCGGCCTCGATTACGCTCGATGAATACCCCGGACAGCAATTTGTCGGCACCGTGACCCGCAACTCCAGCGCCATCGATCCGAACTCGCGCACCTTGAACGTGGAAGTCGATGTGAACAATGCCGGCGGCAAGCTTTTGCCCGGCGCGTACGCGTTTGTGCATTTCAAACTGCCGCACGCCACGCAAATGGTTTCCGTTCCGTCCAACACGCTGCTGTTTCGCGCCGAAGGGCTGCGTGTGGGCCTGTTGCGTGGCAATCACGTGCACCTGCAGCCGGTCACGATCGGAAAAGACAACGGCAGTACGCTTGAAATCGCTACCGGGCTCAGCGCCGCCGATCAGGTCATCGTCAATCCAGCGGATTCGCTGGCGGAAGGTCAGCCGGTTCGCCTTTCCAACACCGCACAACCCGACACGGCGGGCGCGGAATGAGCAGGGTACCCTCGACGCGACCGCACGTTCTTTGTTTTCCTTCAACCCCTGGCCGCATAGCTCTTTTCAGCCTCATTTTGCTGTCGTTTGCCGGTTGCAAGGTGGGTCCGAAGTACACCGTGCCGGTTGCGGCGGCACCGCCGGCTTACAAGGAACTCGGTGCGGATGCGTTCAAGGAAAACGGCAACTGGTCGCACGCCGTGCCGCTTGATGCCCTTCCGCGCGGCGCCTGGTGGACCATTTTCAACGACGCGCAGCTGAATACGCTTGAGCCCAAGGTCGAGCTCGCGAACCAAACCCTGCGCCAAGCCGATGCCAATCTGCGTGCCGCGCGGGCAGAGGTCCACGTGCGCCAGGCGGACCGCGTTCCCACCATCGGCATCAATCCCTACACAGCCGGCGGTCGCTACTCGCCGAACACGCCTTATTTCAATCCGGCACAGCCGTTGGGCGGCGCTTCCAACGTGCAATACCCCTTTCAGTTCACCTATGAGGTCGATCTTTGGGGGCAGGTGCGCCGCAATATCGATGCCGGCAAGGAAGAAGTCCAGGCCTCCACCGGCGATCGCGTCAACATTCTTCTTTCGTTGCAAACCGAGCTCGCGCAGGATTACTTCGAAATCCGCACCGACGATGCCGAGCAACAGCTACTCAACGACACCGTCGCGCAATACCAGGATGCCGTTCGCATCACCACCAATCGTTTCAACGGCGGCGTTGCGGTAAAGTCCGACGTGACGCAGGCAGAAACACAGCTGCAGGCAGCAAAAGTCGCCGCCTCCGACATCGCAATCAACCGTGCGCAATTCGAGCATGCCATCGCCAACCTGATCGGCGCGGCGCCGGCCTCCCTGTCGATCCCGTTTGCGCCGCTCCCGGTCGACACCACACCACCGCTCATCCCCACCGGCCTGCCCTCGCAACTTCTGGAGCGCCGGCCCGATGTGGTGGCCGCCGAACGCCGCGCGCAAGAGGGCAACGAGGCCATCGGCATCGCCCAGTCCGCCTTTTACCCCTCGCTGCTGCTTAGCGCCTCGGTCGGCTTTCAAAGCACGACCACGGTGCAGTCGCTGTTCAGCCCGGCCAGCGTGGTCTATTCCCTGGGCCCGGGCCTCGCCTATACTTTTCTCGACGGTGGCCGCCGTCGGGGCGTCAAAACCGAAGCGCTCGCGCTATTCGATCGCAATGCCGCGGTCTACAAGCAAACGGTGCTCGACGCCCTGCAACAGGTCGAAGATAATCTGGTGGCCCTGCGCGTGCTTTCCGAGGAGGCTGCGCAGCAGCGTGCCGCCTCCGCCGCCGCGGTGGAATCGCAACGTATCTTCAACAACCGTTACGTCGGCGGGGTCGATACCTATCTGCAGGTCATCTCCGCGCAAACGATCGCGCTCACCAATGAGCAAAACGACATCAACATCCTGCGCCGCCGCATGGACGGCACGGTGCTGCTGATCAAAGCGCTCGGCGGCGGCTGGGATCGCTCGCAGCTCCCGCCACCGTAGCGGCTACCCATTGTGGCTCCCGGCACGCTACAAGTGCAGTGGAGAAACAGCGGCCGCGAGGACGTGCTACTCTCACCGGCGATGGGCCAGATGAGCCAAACGCGCCTGACACGCCGGCACTTCCTCACCGTCACCGGCACCGCTGTGGGTGCTTCGCTCCTCCGCGCCCAATCGCCCTCGCTCGCGCATCGCAATGTCGCGGAACTCGAGCGCGATCGTGTGCTCACCGAAGCCAAAGTTGCGGTCACCGCACCCATCGTTCCAGTCACCGCCACGCGCCCGCCCCATGGCCCAGCCGACCAGTTCTTCTCTGAGCAGGAACCCGACGCACTCGGCGGTAGCGGCCGCGGCGGGGCTGGCGACGAAACCGTCGGCGGGACTGGCCGTGGGGCGGGCGACGGTATCGGGCCGGCTCCCTTTCGCGCGCACGCGGAAGCCTTGCGCGAGCTTTCTGCCACCGTCGCCTGCCTGGCCGCC
>CAXTRN010000187.1:0-7328 GCA_964246645.1 uncultured Acidobacteriaceae bacterium | reverse complement strand
AGGACGAATAGAAACGCTCCAGGTGAGCGTTGGCATGCCACGGATGCCGGAAGCCGGGCTCCGAACGGCACAGGTGCGAGGAAGCGGGGCGCTGGAAAACGGACCGGCCGTCAAGGTAAGGGCAGGGTACGAGCATCGTGGAGCATTCGGCGGTAATGTGAAAGTGGTCGCCGGTCTGGAGGCCCATCCTGAGATCGCCGGGGCGGGCACGAACGGGTTACAGGTGCTCACGCTCGCGACCAGTGAACACATCGTCGTTGGAGATGCGGTGATGATCGATGCCGGCACCCTGCTTTCGGCCGAGCGGCTTGTGGCTAGTCGGGTGAGTGCGGCACCGTTTCTGCGGATTGTGGCTACCCCGGCCCCAGGCTTTGCGCTGATGTACCGCTTCGCCGCTGGACAAAGCCTGCAGGGCACAGAAGATGCCGAAACCGCTGACGTGGCACCCCAAATCCTGGGTGACGCCAAGGGGCGCCCCATTGTGACCCGGGGTGTTCATCAGGAAGTGGCGTTGTCCCATAAGCATGCGGGCACAACCGAAACCGTCGCGATCTATCAAGATCACCTGCCGATCGCTGGTTTGGAGGGAATTGGGCCATTGCCGGCCGGTGCATCGGCTGGGTTGCCTTTGCTGCTGGACCGGAATAGCGGCACCTTTCGCTTAGCCGTGAGCGGCTATACGGCGCGGGGAATCAGCGTTGCCTGGACGCAGGATGTGACCGCCGCCTTCACAGCGTGTGCGCGGGTGGAACTTGGATCCGCTCTTCGGAAAGCCGAAGGCACACCGACACTTGCGCATCTGGACGGCGCCGTCCGGGCAGGCGAGGCGGTCGCGGCGACCGTCGGGTTGCGTGGCAGGAGTGCCCGCACAGGTACGGCGTTTCAGACGCAATATCGTTGGCAGCCGCGCACAACCCTTTCCGCGGTCGATTCGTACAACGAGCTCGCCGAGCAGGCGTACCTGGGTGTGTCTTTACGGCAGCGTTTGTGGTCGGGACACCATTTACAGGGGCTGGAAGCGGTTCTCGAAGCGTCGAATCTGCTGGAAGAGGGTTACCAGCCCGTGATCGGTCCGGACGGGAGAACACTTTACCTGGCACAGGCGCCGCGCACGATGCAGGCGGGACTTGCGTTCAATTTTTAACGGAACATGGTTGCGAAGTAGAACCGTTAGCGACTTTCGCAGAGAGCACACCGTCCAGAGCCGGAAAAGTGGTAGGCCACCCCGAGGGTCACAAGGTTTGGCTGAAGCGGCTGCAAAGGGAAACTCAACCAGTGCTGGTGCTCGTAGTCGAATCGCAGGTTCACGGCGTTGTGCAGGTTGTAATCGACACCGGTGCCGAGACTGTAAAGGTTATAAGCAAGGTTCGCGATATTTTGCGGATAGTTGAAGACCCCCCGGCCATACATCACCTTGCCATAGGGGTGAAGCTTCCGGATCGGGTATACATATCGCCCGCCGACCTCATAGGTGCGTTCATACACTGTGGCACCGTAGCTCGGCGACGTCTGGTGGAAATTCAGTTCCACACCGAGGTGGGGCTTGAAATCGAAGGTACTGTACAAGTCGAAGCCGCGAAGGGTCTCCCCCGTGCCGGTAAGTGGCGGATGAAAGCCGGCGCCCAGCGCAGGGATCAGGTAGTTCGAGTGGCCAAAGGTGACGCCGGCACCGATCTGCAGGTCGCCTGCGCGTGACGCGGTATACGACGCTTGGGCCCCGGAATGAATGCCGGTGGCGATTGCCAGCAAAAAGCTGGCTGCAAACCGGCAGTGCATCCATGAACAAGCCGAAAAGCGAGCGCGAGGCAGGTCCGTGCTGGAAACGGGCCGGGGTCTTGACCCAAAGGACGTAGGTGGATGCACACCCGCATGCTATCGCGAGAACAATGGCTGCGATGAAGATTTAAAGTAACATCGCCGGGTTACGGGGGATGCGGAAGAATGGTGGACGCGGAAGGAATCGCACCTTCAACCTGTCAATAAGAGTCGATGTTATCCAAGCTCGTCACAGGCTCTAAATGACCAGCGATCCGTTCCGGTGTGCGAGCCTTTCAGAACCACGAGATCAAGATCAGCGTCCTGTAAGGTCTCAGATCAGTCCTGCTCACTCAAGTCGCATGAGCGGAGGTAATGCAGCCGTCATCACAAACGAACGTTTGTGACAGCATAGCGTGCTTAACTTGCTACAAGGCATTTCTCAAAGCAGCCTTGCATGGAACCTCCATAGAGCTTTGCGCGTAAACCCGGGTATGAAGACTGTCGCATTCGCCTTGTTCGTCCAGTACGTGCGCGCCCCTTGTACGCTTTTAGGTTTACTGGTGGCCTCCATTGCGACATCGCCTGCGCAAATCCAGAACCCACCGCTCCACACCCAAAGCGCTGTGAACCGGCTAGGGCAGGATTTTATTTCGTCGGACCGCTCGGACGCTCTATCCATCGCGATCGTACAGGCGGGGAAGGTCACGTTCTTCAATTTCGGCACTACCCAACACGGTAAAGAGATCAGGCCAACCAAGGAGAGCGTTTACGAGATCGGCTCTGTGACCAAGCTGTTTACCTCTCTCCTCTTGGCACATGCTGTGCTCGATGGGAAGCTCGGAGTCGAAGATGACATCCGGCATCACCTTCCAGGTGACTACACCAATCTCAGCTTTAATGGGTCACACATACGGATGATCGATCTCGCGGACACTACCTCTTCCTTGCCGGACAATCTGCCTGACTTTCAGGTCGTCACGGGGCAGACACCAGATAGGGAGAAGGCTTTCTTGCTCGCGAAAGTCCTGAGCAGCTACAGCCAACAGGACATGCTGCGTGATCTTCACTCCGTTTCGCTGATCGGCAAGCCTGGCGTGGAGCCCAGGCATTCCAACCTGGCGGCTGAACTGCTCGGGTACATCGTGACCGAAGTCTATGGACAGTCGTTTACGAGTTTGCTGCAAACGAAAGTACAAAAACCACTCAGCATGGGGAACGGCGCGAACCCAGACAATCCAGCCCGGATGGTTCAGGGCTACAACGCCCAACACGTTCCGATGCCTGAGTCGAACCAGAGTGCCGTTCTTACTGCAGGCGGTCTGCGCTACAGCGCGGAGGATGTGGCTCAATTTCTACAGGCAGAGCTGGCCGCTGGAGATGCCGCGATTCGGCTCACGCAGCGACCGGTCATCGGCACACCGGAGACCGGAGCAGTCGGCTTCAACTGGCACATTAGCCGAAGTGTAGAAGGTGCCCTCCAGCTGAATGCTTCAGGTGGAACGTTTGGCAGCGCAAGTTATGTTGAGATCTATCCAGAACGAGGGTACGGTGTCGTGCTGCTGGCAAACCGCTCTGGTGAGACGGAAGGGCAGCTTTACGAGCTCGCCGAAAGGCTCTTCGCGGCCGTCGAGGGTACACCGGGACTCGATGCGCTCAAGGCTGATCTGAGAAAGACCAAATATCAGGATGTGAAGGGTTCGGTCCGACGGTCCAGAATCCTCTTTCCTAAGCTGACCCTGTCGGAAAGTTACGTCAACAATTGGGGCGGTGGCTTGCTTGGGTCAGATCCCAAATCTGCCTTGGCACTCTTCCAGTACAACGCAGAGCGCTGGCCAGGAAGTTCAAACGCCCTTGACAGCTTGGGAGAAGGATACGAGCAGAACGGGAACCGGACAGAAGCCATCAAGGCTTACCAAAAGGCGCTAAAACTGAATCCCGAAAATAAAGAAGCATCCGGCTCCCTTGCTTCTCTGCTAGCCCTGCAGAACGCTCGCTGAGCGCCGTGCGCAGGTGCACGGCCCATTCTGTCAGCCGTCACCACAAACGGTAGCGTTTGAAGCTTGCAGGATTAGGCACCCTTTGAGCGTTAGACGTGAACATCCTCTATCGCAATCAGATCTACACAAGGAACCACTCCTGCCAGCAATTAACTCGCGCATGGGATGGAGTGTGCCGTGGGCTTTGTACCCCAAAACAAAGGACTTCGGTTCTCCAGGCCTACCGAGACTGCGGCTTGTTGTCTTCGACCCGCTTGGAATAGTTCCGGGGCGAACATCCCATTTCTCTCTTAAACGCAAAGCTAAAGGCACTTTCGGATTCGTAGCCTAGGGAGCGAGCAATCTCTCCGACTGGCTCCGATGATGCAACGAGGCGGTCTGCGGCGAGCAGCATTCGCCAACGTACGAGGTAGGCCATCACCGCAATACCCGCTTGCTCCTTGAACCGCTTCGCGAACGCGGAGCGTGACATCCGGGCGTGCTCGGCCAATTTCTGCACGGTCCAGCGACAACCAGGACGTTGATGTATCGCGGCTATCGCAGCAGCAAGTTGCGGGGTGGCCAGCGCAGAAAGCCAACCCACCTGGCGGGTCATACTCGCAGCCGCCTGCCAGCGAAGAATTTCGAGCAGCATCAGTTGTGCGAGGTATTCGCCTTGAAGCACACTACCCGGCTGCGGATCGCGGAGGACAGCCATCATGCTTTCTAAACACCACTGCAAGGCGGAACGATGGACACGGTCGTCGACATGAAGCACGGGCGGAAGCACTTCCAAGAGGAGGTCGGAGTGCCCGCTTGCGAACGTGAAGAAAGCACTGAGGACCACGCAATCTCCTCCGCCTTGCCACGTGACCACGCCACCCTTCGGCCAATGCGGAACAGCAGAAGCAAGATCTACGGGCGGCAGCCCGGGATCACTCGCGATGCAAAGGGCCGGTGCTTTCGGCAATACAGCGCATTCGCCACTCCTAAGCAGGACGGGCTCAGCGACTCCATCGACGCTGAGCCAACACGATCCGGAAACAACCGCTAAGCACAAGAATCCATTCGATGGTCCTAAACGGAAGGCCCACTCGCCTCCCGCATCCAACCCTACGGATTTGTAGGCACGTGGCTTGAGCAGAAACAGCACATCCGAGAGCGGATCGCCTGCGATTCTGGACAATCTCGACAGAAAGCTGGTGTCCATCGCATAGATCATATGCTTCAACAAGCCTACTCTTTCAAAAGAGGAACCGGAAATGCGTGTCTTTGTGACAGGGGCGACGGGGCTGATCGGGTTCGCTATCGTAAAGGAACTGATCGAGGCGGGACACGAAGTCACCGGCCTCGCTCGCACGAACTCTTCGGCGAAGAGGCTAACGGACGCTGGTGCGCGTGTCCTCATGGGTACGATGGAAGACTTGGAAAATCTGCGGCGCGGAGCGTCCGCGGCAGATGGCGTGGTGCACACAGCCTTCTATCATCAGCTGTCTCATATGCCGCTGGGTACGCGGCTTCGTGTGTTGATGGGCGGAACGCCAGGCGGGATTTTCAAGCGGTTCATGGCAGCTGGAGTTGCTGCCGACCGCGAGGCCATTCAAGCCATTGGCGGAGCTTTGGGGAAGGGCAGTTCGTTCGTCGCAACCTTTGGCACCATGGGAATGAGATACGGGCAGCTCGCCACAGAGGATCAGCCCTACAACCATGACCCCTCGGCTTTCGGAATCATGCGAGCCAAAACGGAAGACGTGCTCCACGGATTCGCTTCTCGTGGAGTCCGCACCTCCGCAATCAGACTTCCGCCGGTCGTTCATGGGCCGAGGGCGTTCGGTCTTGTCTCTCTTATGATCCCAGTTGCACGCAAGAAGAATGTCTCCGCATACATTGGTAACGGCCAGAACCGTTGGCCGGCAGTTCATCACCTGGACGCTGCTCGACTGTTTCGTCTCGCATTGGAACACGGACCGGCCGAGAGTACATACCACGGCGTCGCCGAAGAGGGCATTCCACTACGGCAGGTGGCTGAAGTCATCGGTCGGCGCCTGAACGTGCCTGTCGTCTCGAAGCAACCCGCTGAGGTCGCGAAGCATTTTGGCTTTGCCGCTCCGCTGGTCGGAATCGATAATCCAGCTTCCAGCAAGCTGACGCAGGAACGCTTAGGGTGGGAGCCTACGCAGCAAGGTCTACTTGCTCATCTTGAACAGAGCGACGTCTTTGAGAAGTGACGCCCCAGCGGATTCGGGTATGGGTGAGCTCGCGAAAGCCGACGTGACGACTTGTACCGTTTCGCTAGTATGAGCCTCGCGCTCACCTTCAAACAAAAGATAGTCATCGTTGCATCCACCCAGCTTCCACAAGCAAAGGTTTGGAGAGAGTTCCCTCCAGGCTTACCGGGAGGAGCCCTTGCGATCTCCTCCCTAAGTAAACCGTCGTTGTCATCAGGAGGCAATAGGCTGTTGAACCGCCTGCTTATCGACGCTGCTTATCGACGGTTTGCTGAGCGATTTGCGTCAGCTTTTCATCACCCGCTTTGGCTTCATCAAGGCTTAACTGCAAATCAGCAACGGCATCGTTCTTGCCAATCAATTCTGCATACGTTTTGAGCGAGCCGTAGGAAGCGACCCGGTACGCTTGCTGCTGATTGAAGGCAGCCACCAGAGCCGCACCCGAAGGGGCCAGGCTTTGAACCGGAAATGAGGTCTTCGACCTCGTCGATCATCGCCTTGACGGAGCGACGTTTAGGTCGTTGTAATTGCGAACAGCGATGCGCTTCAGCATGGACCTAACCGGTAGCAACAGCCCGTAAAGCCTGTTGCATGCTCCTATTTTCCGCAGGAAGGCCGATGGTAATGCGGGCCCAATGGGTGTACGGAGGAAAGGCCCTGCCGATCTCGATGCGGTGCTGCCGAAGCTTTTCGGCGAGAACGGCCTGTGGCTGGCCCGCGTTGAAGAAGATGAAATCCGTCTGGCTGCCGGTGTGCTCCAGTTTGAGCTCGTCGAGAACTTGAATCCATTTGCGGCGCTCGGTCGCGACAGCTTCTCGCACCTGCTGCACATGCGCCTGATCTTTGAGCGCCGCAGAAGCCGCTGCCAAGTTAAGACGGCCCAGGCCTTCCGCCTCGCCCAACCCGTGGGCGCGAAGCTGGCGTGCCAATGCGGCAGGTGCCAGGGTGTAACCGATCGGCAGACCGGCAAGGCCATAGATCTTGTCAAAAGTGCGAAAAACGAGCACGTTCGCGCCTTCGCGGACGAGCGACACGGCAGAGAGCTGCTCAAAATCGCTGGTGTATTCGAGGTAGGCCTCGTCGACGATAACGGGGGCGTGCTCAGCCGCGGAGCGCAGGAAATCGCGAAAGGCTTTCGGATCACTGACGGTGCCGGTTGGGTTGTGAGGGTTGATCAGGTACATCGCGCGGGTCTTGCCGGATAACCTGGAAAGGAGGGCAGGGAGGTCGTTTTCGAACTGCGCATTGAGCGGAACCGGAACGCCGATACCGCCGACGTGTGCGGCTGCATCAACCAGGGCAAGGTATCCCGGAACCGAGTAGACGAACTCGCCGCCAGGGCCGCCGTTGCTGACGAGGTACAGGC
>CAXTRN010000186.1:0-7405 GCA_964246645.1 uncultured Acidobacteriaceae bacterium | reverse complement strand
GTATCACGCTCAGCCTGCCGCCCGCTTTTGCCATCGATGTCGCTGCCGACGGCCTGCACCGCGTGCGTTTTCTCGCACAAGCACCGGACGGCCGCATCTTCGCCACGGGTATGTGGAATCTTGCCGATAACACGCAGGGGGCAATCTTTCTTTTGGGTGGCTGGAATCCGCAAACGCACAGATTCACAAAGGTCACCACGTACCTGGATCATCTGCGCAACCCCAACAACCTTGCGTTCTGGACCGACCCGGTCACACACCAGAGCTGGCTGTACCTGCCGCTGACCGACCGGCTGGAACGCTTTCCATACCACCCGGGCGACCTTCATCCCAGCGGCGCCCCCGAGGTGCTGATGCGCTTTCCGGACTACGGCCTGAACTACAAGTACGGCGGCTGGCATCTGACCCGCACCGTGGCGCTTGCAAACCTGCACGGGCGCACGGAGGTGTATGTGGCCGCGGGTTCATCCTGCGATTACTGCCGCGAACGCGAGGTCATGCGCGCTTCAGTGGTCGCCATGGAGCCCGACGGCCGGCACCAGCACATTGTGGCGCACGGCATGCGCAACGCGGTCGACCTGCGCTTTGTGCCGGACTTTGACGGCGGCGCCCTGTTTGCCACCAACATGGGCGATGACCATCTCGGCACGGGTGAGCCCGAAGACACCTTTTTTGAACTCGACGCCGCTTCCGTTCCGGGTCCTTTGGCGCAAGCCGACGCCTCGGCACAAGCTGATGCGCTGACCCAAGCCGGTGCTTCAGCGGCAGCCACCGCCGTGCCGAACTATGGCTGGCCGACCTGTTATTTCGCGCACGGCCAACCGGCGCTCGACGCGACGCCGTTGCCCGAGATGCCGCCGCCCGGCAATCTCGCCACCGAAGCCGAGCGCCCTGCCGATGCCGGCGATTCCAGCTACGGCGCCCAGCCCGGCATGTTTAAGCAGGGAACGCTGCTGCCCGCGGGCGGCAACGGCAGCAGCGCCGACCCCAATGCCGCCCTGGGCACGGTGCCTGCTCCGCTCCGCTCCTGTGAGCGGGTGCCGGCGGCCTACAACACCTTTGCCGCCCATTCTTCCCCGCTTGGCCTCGCCTACTTCGGCGCGACAAACACAACGCTGGCCGGCAGCTTCCTTGTCGCGCTACACGGGGCCAGCCGTCCCCGGATCGGCACCGGCTACCGCGTGGTGCGCTTCACAGCGGCGGACCGCACGCCACAACCCTTCATCACGGGCTTCCTCACAACCGACAGCGCCGGCAAACCCCTGGTGCATGGCCGCCCTTGCGGTTTGCTGCGTCTCAGCCCCGACACCTTTCTCTTAACCGATGACAAGCTCGGGCTGGTGTACTTCATCCATCCAGACGGTCAATTTACGGGAAAGACGAGCAAAAGTTCGCGCCCCGGCAACGCATCGTGAGCGGCAAACGGCGGCAAAATGCTGACGCCCAAGAATAAATGCAGCCCGCCGGTAAACTTCGCTTTTCAAACCTCGTCATGGTGCCGTACCATGGTCGGCGTTACACTGCTGTCCATGGATGAGCTTACATTTCGCCGTTTATCAGATGCTGCCTTGGAAGCTCTGAAACAAAGCCTGATTCGCGCTGAAGAAGAAGATGACGAGCCCGGCTTTGAAACGGAAGAGAAAAATGGTGTGCTGAACGTCCTGTTCGACGACGGCAGTGCCAAATTCGTATTTACGCCGAATACGCCCGTTCGTCAGGTGTGGATTTCGGCCCAGTCCACCAGCTTCAAGCTGGAATGGAACGAGGCCGCTCATGCCTTCACCCTCGCGCGTAGCGGCGAAGACCTTCGCACGTTGACCGAGCGCCTTCTTCGCGAACAGCTCGGCAACCCCCACCTTGCGCTTTTATAGCGCCCTTTTTCGAGATAGGGTACATGCCGCCGTTGCTTTCCGTTGCCATCATCACCCTGAATGAAGAAGCAAATCTTGCCCGAACCCTCGAAAGTGTACGTTGGGCAGATGAAATCGTTGTCATTGATTCAGGCTCCACGGACCGCACCGTAGAGATCGCCCGATCGTACGGAGTCGAGGTCATCGAACGCGGCTGGCCGGGCTTTGCCGCGCAAAAAAACTTCGCGCTTTCGCAATGCAGCGGCACCTGGGTGCTTTCGCTCGACGCCGATGAAGAGCTTTCCCCGGAGTTGCAACGGCAGATCCGCACCCTGCTCGCCTCCAATCCGCCTGTGGACGCCTTCCGCCTTAAGCGGCGCAATCTGTTTCTGGGCCGCTGGATCAAGCATGGCGGCTTTTATCCGGATGCGAAGCTGCGGCTTTTCCGGCGCTGCGCGGCCAATTTCTCGATGCGGCCCAAATTTGAAGACCGGCCCGTGCACGAAACCATCACCTTCGACGGCGCGGCGCAAACGCTGGACTACGATCTCATCCACCACGCCTACCCGACCGTCGGCGCGTACCTGGAACACATGGGCCGCTACAGCAGCCTCGGCGCCGAACTGCTTGTAGGCAAAGACCGTGTCAGCCGTTCATTGCCGGTATTTCTCGGTCACGTCCTTTTCGGCCCGTTCCTGGCGTTTCTTTGGAATTACCTCTTCCGGCTCGGCTTTTTGGACGGTCGTGAAGGCCTGCTCCTGCACCTGTACCATGCCGTGTATACCAGCTGGAAGTATGCCAAGGCGTGGGAGCTCGCGCGTTCGTTGGAGCGGGCGCCGGCCGGTCTACGACCGGCGGCGGAAACTTCGGAAGCGGCTTAAAGCGCGGCTGGGGCTGGGAGGGCGCGCCATGGTTCACCTTTCCTCCCGGTGCCGGGCCGCTTCGAGCACGGCCGCGAAGCGAGCCGCATACCGCGCCGGCATGGGGCGGCGCTTCATGTCGCGACCCACGACAAGGTGCGTCGTTTCGCCCTCACACAGCACGGCTTCGTCGCCGGCGCGCAGCACGGCATAGGTAAACCGCACGATACCGCCACGCACACCGGCCAAATGTGTGCGAACGATCAGCTCGTCGTCATACCGCGCCGGCGCCTTGTACCGTGCGCGCGCTTCCACCACAGCGATCAGCGCGCCTTCTTCCTGCTCCATCGAACGGTAATCCAGGCCCATCTGGCGGATGAACTCCACCCGCCCAACCTCAAACCAGATCAGATAGTTGGCATGGTAGACCACGCCCATCTGGTCGGTTTCCGCATAACGCACCCGCACCCGCGTTTCGGCGTACCCGCAGGGCGCCAGGGGTAGCACCGGGTGCAGTTCACGTTTTTCATTCATTCGATCAGTGTAGGCCCGCCAGACAGGTACGGTGGTGCGGACCCACCTGGGCCCTGGACGGGTGACGCTGCCAGCGGGCCGCAGGTTCGGAAGCGACCTGAACAACCATAGATGCGAGACACTGGGTGTCTATGCTGAACCTTCGCTCCACTGACGCCCTGCTCGTCATCGACATGCAAAACGACTTCCTGCCCGGCGGTACGCTTGCCGTCGCGGGTGGCGACGATCTGCTTTCCGGCATCAACGCGTTGACGCAGCGTTTCGATCATATTGTCGTTACGCAGGATTGGCATCCCACCGGCCACATCTCCTTCGCCAGCACGCACAGTGGCAAACAGGCGTTTGTCGATACCGTGGCGGCTCCCTACGGCCCGCAAGCGTTGTGGCCCGACCATTGCCTTCAGGGCTCAGAGGGAGCGGCCCTGGCCCCGGCACTCGACACTTCCCGGGTCGAACTGGTGCTGCGCAAGGGCTTTCGGCAGGGTATCGACAGCTATTCGGCCTTTGTTGAAAACGATAAAACCACCCTCACCGGTTTAGCGGGATTCTTGCGCGAGCGCGGGCTCACGCGACTGTTTTTCTGCGGGCTGGCCTATGATTTTTGCGTTGGGCACTCGGCGCTCGATGCCGTGCGGCTCGGTTTTGAGGCAGTGGTGGTCGAAGACCTGAGTCGTGCCGTCGATCTGCCCGCCGCCGCCGACACGCCGAGCGCCCCAGGTTCCGTTGCCCGCATCGAAGCGGCCTTTGCGGAGATGAACGTGCGCCGGTTCAACTCTGCGGACCTGCTCGCCGCGGACGGGGCAGCCCGCTAGTGGGCGCTTCAGCCATGCATGCAGCCGAATGGCCCGAAGCCATCGCCGAAGTCACCGCCTGCGTGTACGACGTGCGCGCCGGCCGCGCTCTCGCCTTCGGCCTGACAACAAAAAAGCACTTCCGCATCACCTATAGCTATCGCGTCGGCGACGCCCTGCACACCGGCGAGTGCTTCAGCGAAAAAGCGATGCCGCAGGGCATGCTCTTTCCTATCCACTACGACCCCGACCTGCCGCAGGATCACAGCCGTGGGCAAGCCGACCGCACGGGCCAAGCTGTGCCGCTGCTCGCCATCGGCATCGCGGGCTCGGTGGTGTTGTCGCTGGCATGGCTGCTTTTCTTGCGGGGCTGTTAGCACTCCCGGACGCCGGCCCGCATCACTCATAGTCCCCGGATTCCATTTCCGTGCCCGCCAGCGGCCGATGTGCAGCGAGCACACGCAGGCGAAAAGAAAATCCCCGTAAAGATCGTGATGCCACTTACTCGCCGTGTCGGTCAACGGCGACTTTGGGTCTCGTCCGCCGCCACACGGCGACGCCCACCAGCACCGCCAACACAGCCGACAAGCCCATAGCGCCCGATACGGCCTGGGGACCGCCGCTTTGCGCGTCGCCGTTCAGGTGCTCGCTGTAAAGCATGAACCCGCAGCAGGAAACCGGCAACGCAAAGAAGAACGTGAAAAATCCAAGCAGTGCCGCGAGCGCAAACCGCGTTGTCCAATCCTTCATCGGTCGCCTCGCTTTTTTACAGTCCCAGCGCTGCCGCCTGCGTCTGCATCGCTGTGATGCAGTGCCCGATGTGCTCTTCAAGCGGCAAGCCGAGCAGCGCCGCCCCACGCACGATGTCTTCGCGATGCACAGCGCGCGCAAAGCCCTTGTCTTTCATCTTTTTGCGCACGCCCGCGGCTTCCACCTCGGCGATCGACCTCGAGGGCTTCACCAGGGCGCAAGCGGTTAAAAATCCGGCCAGCTCGTCGCAGGCAAACAGCGCGCGTTCCAGGTGCGTTTCCGGCAACACGCCCGCATAGTCCGCGTGCGCCAGGATGGCGCGCAAGATCGGCTCCGGCCAGCCCTGTTCCCGCAGAAAGGCCACACCCACAAACGGATGCTCCGCAGGGGAAGGGTGCCGTTCGTAGTCCAGGTCGTGCAACAGGCCAGCACAGCGGTAGGTGTCAGCCATCTGTGCCGCGGCCGCGCCCTCGAGCCCCAGCCGCGCCGCTTCGCGAACGCCGTACAGCTCCGTGCAGGCCGCCACGGCAAGCCCATGCTTCACCAGCGACTCGCTCGCGGTCCATTCCCGCAGCAGCGCTTCCGCCGCTTGCGCACCATGCATCCCCATGCCACAGCCTCCCCGTGTGTATCCAGTAACGACCTTGGTTCCTTTCAGGATTTCTGCGGGTTTCTGGCGGAGATCCTTCGGAAAGCCTCTTGACTCATTGTGCACCGGGTGTCAGTGTAGGCATATCACCTTTCGTCTTATCGGACGCTGGTGCCGCGGTGCCTTGCTCTGGCAACCGCCCGCTACACACAACATGGAAGTTTTATTGGCGCCCGTAAGCGTGCCATCGTCCACCGAGACGGCGGCCCGCGAGGTCCTCAAGTGCGAGCACTGCAAGCTCGTGCAGTTCCGCACTGCCACTGACGCTTGCCGCCGCTGCAAGAAGTCGCTGCTGCCGGAACAGCCCAAACCACAGCCGGTGATCGCCCTTGTGCCTCAGGCGGAACCTGCACCCAAAAGCGATCAGCTGCAGGTGGCCTCTGCCGTGCGCGATCTGCGCCGGGTGCGCAACCTGTCCCAACGTCAGCTCGCCGGCCGCATGAACGTGCCGCGCACCTATATCTCCAAGATCGAGAACGGAAAAGCCATGCCCACGCTGAGTTCGCTGGACCGTTTGGCCAAAGCCCTGCAGGTCGACATTTCGGCTCTGCTGCGCGACGCGCCCAAGCGCCACCAGAATGAGACCGATCTTTTGATGAACGATCCATTCCTGGCCGAGATCGCCAAGTTCGCGCCGCATCTCACCTCCACGCAAAAGTCCATCTTTTTGAACCATGTTCGCGAGTTGGCGCAGACCCGCACACGCCGCACCGCGTAACTTCCTCGCCCTTTTCCCCTCCGCCGCAGGGTTCGGCAGTCTGCCTGAATCCTGCGGCCTCTCCGCAAAACGAAATGGGTTTTCCTCCGGTCCGGGTTCTTTCCCCACGGCCATTTCCCTCCGTCCCTCGTTTCCGCTATCGTCATGGGGAGCGATTTTGTGCGCGAATCTTCCCAAGCCCCTGTTTCCAAACCTTCCGTGCGTGCCGGTGAGCTTTCCCAAGAGGAACGCCACGTTTACGACACCCTGGACCCCACACGCATTCCGCAGCACGTCGCCATCATCATGGACGGCAACGGCCGCTGGGCTGGCAAGCGTGCGTTGAAGCGCTTTCTCGGTCACAGGCAGGGCGCTGAAAGCGTGCAGTTCGTGGTGGAAACCGCCTCGCGCATCGATCTACCCTGGTTGACGCTGTATGCGTTCTCGCTTGAAAACAATCTGCGCCGCCCGAAAACGGAAGTTAATTTCCTGATGGGCCTTTTGCGCAATTACCTTGTGTCCAACGTGCAGCGGATGAACGACAACAACATCCGCCTCGCCTATATCGGCCGGACTCACCAGTTGCCCGCAGAGGTTCAGGACACCATGCGTTGGGCACAGGATGCCACGGCGAAAAACACCGGCACCACGCTGACCCTGGCGCTCAATTACGGGTCGCGGTCGGAGATGGTGGATGCCGCACGCACGCTCGCGCATCACATGCTCGCCGAAGCCGCCCAGCGCGGCATTTCCGTCGAGGACATGCTCGCCGCCGAGGGCGTCGACGACGCCATTAACGCCCGTTTCGACGAGCACCGGCTGTCTTCGGCGATGTACACCGCCGGCATGCCCGATCCCGACCTCGTCATCCGAACCTCCGGCGAACAGCGGATTTCGAACTTTTTGCTGTGGCAGATCGCATATGCCGAAATCTTCGTTACCGACCGGCTATGGCCTGATTTCCGCGGATTGCATCTGCTCGAAGCCATTGCGGCCTATCAGGTGCGCGAGCGGCGCTTCGGGGGTTTGGGCGAAGCGAGCGATGAGCATTTAAGCGCTGCCTTGCCCGCAGCGATCGCGCTCGCCCGCCATTGATTGCTGGTCCGTTGTAGTGGCTGGTCCGGCGTTGGCGCCCGTCCGCCGTAAACTGTTTTTCGCAGCAAAACGGCTCACCCACCGGTATGCGACCATGAAGCATGCCCGATACCTCCCCTTTGGCCTCCCCGCCGGTGAGCGAAGAACAGCCCTGGCAGGCGCTGCTCGATTCCGCCGGT
>CAXTRN010000185.1:0-7414 GCA_964246645.1 uncultured Acidobacteriaceae bacterium | reverse complement strand
GAAACGCAAGAAATCAACGACACCGCACCGCGGACTGGACTCGTCCGCAGTGCGGGCTTTTGCTTACGTTGCAAGCAAAGCGGCAACCCTATTCTGCACGCCGACAGCAGGTGTATCCTTCTGCGTAAGCAGGAATCCCCGGCCCGTCCCAGGTTCTTTCCCTCGGCTTTGCTGACCGGCTTTCCCGAATGGCTTTTCAAGGAGATCACCCATGCGCCTCCCGTCCATGCTCGCATTGCTCCTCGTCACTCGACCCGTCTTCGCCCAAGCACCCGCAGTGGCCGTTACTCCGGCTGCTCAAAGTGCTTCTGTCACTTTGCTCGGTGCGTCAAGCGGTGCGGGATGTCCGGTGGTCTTCAGCGCCAGCCGTTTGCCGAACGGCGGCATGATGCAGGCCGGCCCTGCATCGCAAACTCGCCGGCAAGCGCTCCGCCTTGCCTTCTCGCCCTCGGCCTCCCGCTCCATCGTGCAGGCAAACATCACCTTGCGCGGTATCGCCGGGCACCACGTCGTCTTCGCTGACGAAGCCAACGCCACGAACAGCACAGAAACCTTTTCTCTCGCCCTTTCCCCAAATAACCGGCTCCAAAATAACCCGCTTCGGCTCGACTCCGTGGTGTACCCGCGCAAACTGACCGGCGTGCTCTTCGTCGAGCTCAATAGCCTGACCTATGCTGACGGTACGCAGTGGCACGCCTCAGCCGAGGCTCCGTGTCGCGTTGCGCCGAACGGCTTTCAGTTGGTGGCGGCTTCCCGGTAAGGAGCCTGAACTCTGGGATATGCGCTACAGCTTCGACTTGGCTCATCAACACTCGGTGTGCCGCGTTATGCCAAGTGGCTTCAACTCGTCGCATGCGAAGTAGTTGACTACGCTCTCCAGTGTCTCGCCTTGTGAAATTCTGCGGGTCTGCCATCAAAGCGCTGCAGCCCTAATGTTCCTGCGAGTCCTCAGGCTTGTGTGTCAGGTGCAGGGCTTCGCCAACGTGCCGCGCGGAAAGGCCCAGCGCGTGGCGGGTGTGCCCATAGCTTTTACCCAGCGCGCTGCCGGTCGCGTCGCCAGCGCCTGACAGCGCCTTGCCCGTCGAGTCACTCGCCTCAGAGAGCGCACCGTCTGTTGAATTGCCTGCCACCGAGATGGCGGCCACCGTGTCTGCGCCGCTCGTGGCCAGAGCCTCTCCCGTGCTGCTGCTGTGGGCAATGACGCCCTGCGCCGGATGCCGGCCCGGATGGAACCAGGCGATCTCCGTTTGTGGCAGCTGGTTCAAGCGCGCGATCGGTGCAGCGGGGAAATTCGTGTTCGACATCTTCGCCAGCAGCGGCCATGCCATGGAATCGATAAAAACAGAGCCATGCATCGGCTGCCCGGGCTCGCCCAGGTTGATCACCGCTGCCACTGGCAGGGGCGCCATCGCTTCGCAACGATCCGCTCCACAACCGCGTTCGCAAAGGGTCTCATTCAAATAGGAGGCATGCTTGCCGGGCGAGATCCATACGGTAGCCCCGTGCTCTTCGGCGTGCAACGTCGCCGCCCGTGCAATCTGGCTCACGTCGCACACCGTGTTCTCATGGGCCGCGGCGTACCAGTAGGTCGCCTTCCAGGTTGCCGACGCTAACTCCGCATCCGATGCACGCACCTGCACCGCCACATGCTCGGTGTCGAGCGGGTGCCCGTGGGCGCCGCAATCCCTTCGCCACAAATGGTAATAGTGAATCTCGGCCAGCCATCCCGGTTTTTCGGGACCCTTCACCAAAGAAACTTGCCCATAGATCGTGCCGTTTTCCGCTTGGATCTCAGGGATGCGCATTCCTGAGCGAAACTGCGCCGGAACGGCCGAGCAATCGTGCATGCCCACCATGAATCTGGGCAGAAACTGCACCAGCAGCTTTTGCTCGAGATCGTCACTCAGGCCGTCATGGTCGCTGTCGACAGGTGTTTGCGTTTCGGCTTGCGCCATTCTCGCAGCGAGGGCGCCTCCCATCAGTACCGCAAGCAAGGCCACCCGCGAACCGCCCCTGCGTCGTTTCTCCACCATGCTCACCACCTTGCCTCCACTTCACTCTACCGGAGCGGCCTGGCTCGACTCATCGTCCTCTTCTCGACCTAGTACCCTGTTTCCATGCGCTATGGTTTTTGGCTTCCCGTCTTTGGCGGTTGGCTCCGCAACATCGACGATGAGCGGATGCCCGCGACCTGGGACTACGTCCGTGACCTTTGCCTCCAGGCTGAAAACCTCGGCTATGACCTCACCTTGATTGCCGAGCTCAACCTGAACGACATCAAAGGCCCCGAAGCGCCCTCCCTGGATGCCTGGACGACCGCCGCCGCGCTCGCCGCTGTCACGCGCCGTCTTGAACTCATGGTGGCGGTTCGCCCTACCTTTCATTCGCCGGCCCTGCTTGCCAAACAGGCCGCCAACATCGATCGCATCAGCGGCGGCCGTCTCACGCTCAACGTCGTCAGTTCCTGGTGGCGTGACGAAGCCTTGAAATACGGCATCGCTTTTGACGAGCACGACGATCGCTACGCCCGCACTGCCGAGTGGCTCGACGTGCTCGACAACTGCTGGCGCACCCAGCACACCAGCTTTAATGGCCGCTTCTACAACATCGAAGACAACCTTCTGAGCCCCAAACCCTATCCCGAACGCACCTTCTCCGACCCACAAGCGTCCTCGTCGGTCACTCCACCCTCGGAGACGATGGAACCGCCGCAGGAACCTTTAGAACGCCCTTATCCCGCTGGGCGTCCGACCCTGTACGCCGGCGGCGAGTCCGAAACTGCCAAAAATCTCATCGCCGAAAAATGCGATGCCTACCTGATGCACGGCGACGACCCGCGCACGATCGCCGCCAAAGTTGCCGATATGCAGGCCCGCCGCGCTCGCTATCCTCACTTGCAGCCTTTGATCTTCGGGGTTACCGGCTATTGCGTTGTCCGTGATTCCGAAAGGGAAGCCCAGCGCGAAGTCGAGCGCATCACCGCGCAGCCCGATCCAACCCGCTCACCCGCCGGTTTTGCCAATTTTCAGCAATGGACCACGGGTTCGAAGCTCGAAAAGCAAATCAGCCTGCGCGATTATTCCGTTTCGAACCGCGGCCTGCACTCAGGCCTGATCGGAACGCCGGAAACGGTGCAGCAACGCCTCGCCGACTTTGAAGCCGCCGGCTGCTCTCTTGTGCTCCTGCAAAGCTCACCGCAACACGAAGAAATGGCTCGTTTCGCCCGGCAGGTCATGCCCCCAAAACGTCCCGGGCTCCGCGCTAATTAACCCGCCCACCGCTCACCTTCCTCTTTATCCTTCCCGCTGGAATCTGCGTTTGCCCCTATACCCTTGTTTGTCATTCCCGTAGGGAATCTGCGTTTCCCCTACACCCTCCTTTGTCATTCCCCGCAGGGAATCTGCGTTTGCTGTTTGCACGCATGTGCCCACCTCTTCTGCATCCACCCAAAATCCTTCTAAAGTTTTTTTCCATCCAGCCGATAAGGCATGTAGTCGACGCAAAGACTCACCGAACAGCGAGTCGCCTGCAGTGTGTGCGAAGACCCTCGAATGCGAGTTAAAGGTCATTCCATGCGCCTAGCGGACAACAAAGGCCAACGCCGTTTCCTTGCCGATGAAAGCGGCCAGGTGCTCATCCTCACTGCACTTTGCATGGTCGTTCTTGTCGGCATGCTGGGTTTGGCGGTGGACGTCGGCATGCTCCGTTATGAGAAACGCCAACTGCAGAACGCCGCCGATGCTGCGGCGCTTGCGGGCGCTCTGGAACTCACCGCCTGCGGTTCCACGCAGAACTGTACTGCTTTACAAACCGCTGCACAGGACGCCCTCAAAGAAAACGGCCTGACCGGAAGCACGCTTCTCACCAACTGCGCAAAATCCAGCGCGGCCACTCTTCTGCTCACCGTCAACAACCCTCCATGCGCCTTGGCGGGCGATCCCAACTCCGGCAACCCGAGCATTGTCGAGGTGGTCGTTTCCTATGCGGTACCCACCATCTTCGCCCGCATCCTTGGGATACGGAGTGTGCCCATGTTGGCGCGAGCGGAAGCCGGCACACGCCTTGGACATGGCTGCGTGTATGCGCTCGACCCTGCCGCGAGCGGTTCTCTTTCTGTAACCAGCAGCACCACTTCCGCGAGTTGCAGCATCATCGTCGAATCCAACTCCTCGACTGCCGTTACATGCTCCTCGTCTACCTTTAGCGGCTCTGTGATCTCCGTGGTCGGCGGTTTGCAACAAAGCAACTGCTCTTCCAACGCGCAGATCAACATCGGCGCGAGCACCCCGGCTCCCGCTGACCCGCTTTCCACCCTGCCGAAACCCCCAATTCCCGCGTGCGGCAGCTCCACCGCCTCCCCATGGCACGGCTCCAATCAAACCGTGAACATCACCGGGTCGGCCACACTTTACCCTGATTACTCGTATTGCGGCGGCATCACCATTTCAAGCAGCGGTACGGTTACCTTCAAACCGGGAACCTATGTCCTCACCGGGAGCGGTAATCAATGGGCTTTGCGAATCTGTACACAAGCCACTGTTACCGGCACAGGGGTAACTTTCTATAACGACAGCGCCGGCGCCATCAATCTCTATAACGTCAGTTCCAATACAGGTAGTTTAAGCCTTTCCGCGCCCACTAATGGAACCTATGCCGGCATCCTTTTTTTCCAAGACGCCAACGTCACTACCGCCGCGCAGATCCTGGGCACCTCGCAGTGGAATACGGTGCTCAATGGTGCATATTACTTTCCATCCGCCACCGTGAATTACAACTACAGCGGACCCGCCAGTTATAACTTCCTGGTCGCTCGGGACATTGTATTTTCCTCAGGAGCGGTGGCCAACTTTACCAGTGATTATTCGAGCCTTCCAAACGGCTCTCCTTTGGGATCGAGCAGTGCCAATGCCGCCCTATTTGAATGAATCTCTTTACGAAAAGCTGGAGCTGGAATGGAGAATAAACCTCACTCGCTAAGTAGCCGTTGATAGGCATGGCTCATGCATAGAACAATTCAAGGAGGCCTCGAACTCAGCGCCTACCCTTTGACCCGTGACAATTCACCACCCCGCGTCATACGCTAGGTAGCCATGAGCCTGATTGACCGCCGCCGCTTTCTCAAGACCTCCGCCACTGCTGCTGCCGCTCTCACGGCACCCTGCGTCCGTGCGCTCGCGCAGGCTGCGCAAAGCAGCCCCGCCACGCTCATCCTGCACCCTGACCGTCCCGGCGCCACGGTTCCAGCCAACTTCATCGGCCTCAGTTACGAAACCCAGGAACTCACCCGCCCCGCGTTCTTTTCGGTCGAAAACACTGCTCTTATCGCGCTTTTCCGCAAACTTTCGCCCCGCGGCGTGCTCCGCATCGGGGGCAACACCTCCGATGTGGGCTGGTGGCAGCCTACGCCCTCTTCGCCCCAGCCCCCCATGCCCAAGCTGCCGCACGAAACCGGCGAGCCCAGCACCGACCTCAGCTATCCGATCACACCGGAAGCCATACGCACCCTTCGCGGCTTTCTTGACGCCACCGGCTGGAGCTGCATCTATGGCCTCAATCTCGGCACGGAGACTCCCGCCCGCTCCGCCGAGCAAGCCGTTTTCGTCGCCGCCACGCTCGGGCCCAAACTTGAATATTTCCAGATCGGCAATGAACCCGATCTGCTCGCGCCGCACCTTCGCGACAAAGAAACGTGGAACGCCAATCGCTATTTCGACGAGTGGCTCGTTATCGCCAATGCTGTGCTTGCCCGCGTGCCCAACGCCCGCTTCGGTTTGCCCGACGCTGCCGGTGACGTCCAATGGTTCAACACCGTCACCACGCGGCTGCAAGCCCTTTCGAATCCGCCAAAAATCGCCGCACTTTCGCATCATTACTACCTCGGCGGCCCGCCTTCCAGCCCCAATATGACGATCGCCCGGGTACTTGAAAATGATCCCAGGGTACCCCGGGACGGTGCCGTCGTCCGGGAAGCCTCTGCCAAACTCGGCGGCCTGCCATACCGCATGACCGAAGGCAACACCTGCTTCCGCGGCGGGAAACCCGGCGTTTCCGACACCCTTGCCGCCGCCCTTTGGGCCGCCAACTACGCGCTCACCCTCGCCTCTCTCGGCTATGCCGGCATCAATCTGCACGGTGGCGGCGAGGGCAGGGCAGTGGGCAACTCGCTCGGCGGACATCTGCCCGGCGAAGACCTTCTGAAACCCACTGACCCTCCTCAGCCACGGCCCTTCTACACGCCCATCGCCACCATGAATGGCACCAGCATCGCCGAACCGGTCTATTACGGCCTGCTCTTCGCGCAATTCTTTGCCGGTGCCACCATGCACCCAGTCACCTTCGATCCCGGAACGTGTAACGCCACCGCCTACGCGGCGACTACACCCAGCGGTCAAACCCTGATCGCCGTCCTCAATAAGGATGACCGCCAACCCCTCACGCTCAACCTGCCCGGGTTCAGCGTCGCCCAGCAACTCACCGGCCCCAGCCTCGCCGGCTACACCGCCCAACTCGACGAGCCGCGCAGCTTCCGCGAAGCCTCCACCCTCCCGCCCGGCAGCGCCGTCCTTTTAGCTGGCGTCAGAGGCTAACGCCATGCGCCTCACCGCGTTCGTACGCTGATTTTCCTGAGCAAAGGCGCGTTGCGTACTCCATAGGAGGCGAGACGGATCTCTCCCACCATCGAGGGAGCCCCGCACAGCCCGTCACCATCTACACTACGGAACTATGTGCGGAATCGTCGGCTACATCGGCCCCCAACCTTGCGTACCGGTCATCATGGAAGGCCTCGCCCGCCTCGAATACCGCGGTTATGACTCTGCCGGCATTGCCGTTGCCGGCGGCATCGTTCCCGCGCATCTGCCCGATGCCGGCGCTCCCAACCCGCTCCAGCTCCGCCGCGCCCCCGGCAAGCTTCGCAATCTCGATGCTGTCCTTCGCGACAACCCCGTCCACGGAACATACGGCATCGGGCACACCCGCTGGGCCACCCACGGCCGCCCCACCGAAGAAAATGCCCATCCACACCGCGACGGCACCGGCTCCCTCGTCGTGGTGCATAACGGCATCGTTGAAAATTACCTCACCCTCAAGAACGCCCTCATCGCCAAGGGTCACCGGTTCCTCTCTGAAACCGATACCGAAATCATCGCTCACGTGATCCAGGACGAATTTGAGCTAGCCGTTGCCTATCAATCAGATCTGTCATCCCGCAGCGAAGCGGAGGTATCTGCTTTTCCCCCCGCCACTAATCTGTCATCTCGACCGGAGCTGACCTTTGTCAGCGAAGTGGAGAGACCTGCTTCTGCCCCCGCCCATGGAAACCCCATTCCCCCCCTCTCCCGCCCCCGCGCAGCCCCACCCGCCCACGCCGTCACCCGCGCCCGCTCTCCCCCCCCCCTCCCCCGCGAAGCAGCGG
>CAXTRN010000184.1:0-7452 GCA_964246645.1 uncultured Acidobacteriaceae bacterium | reverse complement strand
TCGCAGCTGATCTACAGCCCCACACCAAAAGCAGGGCGATCGCTGCCTCCGATCACATTCCCGCTAGGTTGCACAGTTTAGCAGGAGTGCTGTGCACAACCAAACGCCAGATCGGCCTTTCGCCGTCATGCACAAACGCATCGTATAAGCGAAAGGCGAGGACGAAGCCATGACGCCGCAAGAACAACAGATGATCGACGGCCTGATAAACCGTATCCGCAGCACCGAGGTCGCCAACAAGGACACAGCTGCCGAGCAGCGGCTCCAACAAGGCCTAGCCGGCTCCCCAGACGCACTTTATGTGCTGGCGCAAACCGTGCTCGTGCAGCAGTACGGATTGCAGCAGGCGGGTACGCAACTCGAGGCCTTGAAGCAGCAAAACACCGCCTTGCAGGAGCAGGTGCAACAGGCACAGCAGGCCGGCACGCACACGGGTGCCGAAAGCGGCGGCTTTCTCAGCCATATCTTTGGAAACGCAACTGGAAGTGGAACACAGAACAGCTCTCAGATGCTGCAGCCGCCCGCACCACCACCGTCCTATCAGCCTGTCAACAATCCGGGCTATGGCAGCCAGTCCTACCCCGCCCCTGGCTATCCGCCGCCACCACCGCCACAAAGCTACCCTGCTCCGGGCGGTGGTGGCATGTTTGGCAGCGGAGGCATGCTTGGCGGCGGCGGTGGTGGTTTCCTGCAAGGAGCCATGCAAACCGCGGCGGGCGTTGCTGCCGGTGAAATGATGTTCCAAGGCATGGAATCGTTGTTTCACGGCTTTGAACATAGCGGAGGCGGCGGCTACGAGCGCGGCCTGGCCGGTTCCGGCGGCGGGGAAACCGTCAACAACTATTACGATGACAATGGTGGAGATCGAGGCGAAAGGAACGACCGCCGCGACGACAGCAGCTTCTACAATCCCAGCGATGACGCCAGTCGCGACGCTTTCGCCGGCAGCGACAACAGTACGGACAGCAACTTCGGCGATACTGGCAGCGACAACTTCTCCGATAGCGATTTAGGTTCCGATGATGGCGGCAGCAACGATTTCAGCGGCGGCAGCGACAGCGGCTTCTAAATGGACGCCAGCAACTGTTGCCAGACACTAGGATTTGCGCGGAACCGGTGGCGTGAGCGCAAGCTCCGCCATCACGCGCTGCAGGTCTTTCCAGGCTTCTCCTTTTTGCCGTGGGTCTCGCAACAAAAATGCCGGGTGAAAGGTCACGACCACCTTGGCCCCACGCGCTTGAAACCATTGCCCTCGTAACGAAGAAAGCGTTTGCCGCACCCCCAAAACGTAAGTCGCCGCTGTCGCCCCGAGCGCCACAATCACCTTGGGTTGCACGATATCGATCTGCCGCAATAAGAACTGCGAACAGGTCGTCGCTTCGATAAATTCAGGGGCCCGATTGCCCGGCGGACGACACTTCACGATATTGGCAATAAAGACCTGCTCCCGTTGCAAGCCCATCGCGCCGATCATGTTGTTAAGCAGTTGACCCGCTTTGCCTACAAACGGCAGGCCGCTGGCATCTTCATCGGCACCAGGGCCTTCTCCGACGAACATGAGTTGTGCAGCGGGGTCGCCATCGCCGAAAACAATTGTGTGCCGGCCGGCATAGGCCAGCGGGCAGCGGGTGCAGTCGCCGATCTCCGCGCGCAACTGGGCCAGTGCGGCCGGTCGCTGCGCCGGCGGAATTGCCTGATCCGGCAGTGGTGCAAGGCTTTCCAGTGGCTGCGGTTTGGGCATGGGCGCGGCAAGCTCCGGGGGAAGCGTCGGCTGCGCTTCGCTATCGATGTGAAAATACGCGCGGGAAGGCTCCGGGGTGGGGGTGACCCTTGCAGGAGCAGCGGGAGAAGGCGAATACCCAGGAGCTCGCGGCGGTATCGGCAGCCGGTCCCGTGCGGCAATCGGGGGTGACGCGAGTTGTCGGGTCGCCTGCAGCGGGGACGGCTCTGCCATTTCCGCAGTCACAACGCCAGGACGTCTTACGGAGTCGGCTGCCGCGACCGACATAACTGCGGGGTTGCGCAGACGATCCAGCAAGCCCTCCGGAAGAACCAGCGTGGGCGACTCGCGATGATACAAGTCGTACATGCCCATGTCGCGCAGATATTCCACCCACGCGCGCAAGCCTTCTTCCGGACGAACCTCCATGGTTTCTCCTACATGGTGAATGGTGGGCTAGGCGGTTTTTTCCCCGTGAGGGTAAACCCGACCTTGCCGGCCGTGATCTCGTCCTGGGCGACACGACAAGCTTTGTTGGATTTCGACACGCCCAAGGGTGGCGCCCCGGACTGCAACTGCCGTGCGCGCCGTGCCGCGCCCTTCACCAGACTGTACTTGTTCTGCGTCGGATCGTTGCTCATCATACGAGGTCCTTTTGTGGAACGGGGGTTGATGCGATTCTACGGCGGAATCTGCGTTCTGTCCGCTTATCGTGCAACACAATCCTTGTACCCACCGGCACAACTCAGGCCGGTGCATCAGAAAACTCGACCGCAAATGAGTACAAAGCCGTTTGCAAGGAAGTGGAACGGGCGTTCGCAAGGCAACTCATCGCCAGCGTGTGCTCTTCCGCTCCACCATCACCGCGTTCCGTCAGTACAACGCTGCGCATCTCCGAGGCCGCCGTATCCAGGTCGTCGTTGACCAGCGCGTACCGGTAGCGATTCAGGTTCCGTAGCTCTTCCCGGGCCTGCGATAGTCTCCGCTCGATCACAGCCTCCTGCGTAACACCTTCCGCCTGACTGCGATTGCGCAACCGCCGCTCCAATACCTGTGGGCTCGGCGGCAAAATGAAAATCGACACAGCCTTTGTCATCTTCTGCATCACCTGCAGCGCGCCTTGCACGTCGATATCCAGCAGCAAGTCGCGTCCCTGCGCACGAGCGTGGTCGAGCGCTTCAACGGCGGTGCCGTAAAAGTTGCCAAACACCTCGGCCCACTCCAAAAATTCACCACGCTCCGCCATGGCCAGGAATCGCTCCCGGGTGGTGAAATGGTATTCGCGGCCGTCTTCTTCGGAGCCACGCGGCTCGCGCGTCGTGTAACTGATGGAAAAATCCAAACCCTCCACCAAGCGACGCACCTCGCTTACCAGGGTGGATTTTCCTGAACCGCTGGGTGCCGAAATGATGAAAAGTATACCTGCCATGCGTTTGCTCGATTTTCGTTAGTGTACCGTCCGCCGAGCCCACCGGTGTGTCCGAAGATGAGACACCGCCTACGACTTCCAGGCCTTGCCTGCCCCGACCGGTGCCCCCGTGCTCCCGGCTATGGCGGCCGATGCAGCTGCAGGCTCCGCTTGTGCTTCACCGAATTGCAAGGCATACAGCCGGCTGTAGGTGCCGCCGTGTGACAGTAGCTGCTCGTGCGCACCGGTTTCGGTGATGCAGCCGTCCTCCAGGACGACGATGCGGTCCGCCCGGCGCACGGTCGACAGCCGGTGCGCGATGACCAACACCGTGCGACCATTGATCAGGTTTGCCAGCGCCGATTGCACAGCCGCTTCGCTTTCCGTGTCGAGCGCCGAAGTTGCCTCATCCAGCACCAGGATCGGGGCGTCTTTCAGCAACGCCCGCGCGATAGCGATGCGTTGCCGTTCACCGCCCGAAAGCCGCGCACCGCGCTCTCCAAGCACCGTGTCATAGCCCTGCGGCAAGCGTGCAATGAACTCGTGCGCATACGCCGCGCGGGCAGCCGCTTCGACCGTTTCCAATGCCACATCGGGCCGGCCATAAGCAATATTATTGCGCACCGTGTCATTGAACAGCACCGTTTCCTGCGTTACCTTGCCGATCTGGCTGCGCAAAGACGCCACCGTAACTTCGCGCACATCCTGCCCGTCCACGACGATGGCGCCGCCGGTGACATCGTAAAACCGCGGCAAAAGGTTGGCCAAAGTCGACTTACCCGCTCCACTCGGGCCGACCAACGCGACCATCTCGCCATGGTGCAGCGTGAGCGAGATGCCCTTGAGCACCTCACTCCGTTTGCCTTCGCGCTCATAGGCAAACCGCACATCCTGAAACTCGACGCGATCCGCAAAAGGTGCGAGCGCCATGGCCCCGATGCGTTCGCGCACGTCATCCTCTGTGTCGATGAAGCCAAAGATTTCCTGGCTCGCTCCAACCGCCTGTTGAAAGGCGTTGTAATACAACGGCATCTTGCGCACAGGATCGTACAGCGCAATAACGGCGATCAGAAAGGTGATGAAGCTACCGGCAGTGTCGCCATGCAGAACCCGATTACGGCCGAACAGCAGGAGCAGCGCGATCGCCACCGCACCCAACGCATCCATCAACGGCGACGAGATGGACTGCACCGCGACCGAACGCATGTTTGCCGTCAACAACCGCGCGGCAGCCAGGCGGAAGCGCCTGATCTCCCACAGTTCCATCCCAAACGCCTTCACGATGCCGTTGCCGGTGATGGTTTCCTGCACAATGTTCTGGATTTCCGCCAGTTGGTCCTGCCCGCTACGCGTGGTTTTGCGCACCCCACGGCCAATACGCCGCGCCGACGTGATGATGATCGGCACAAACAGCAGCAGCACCCACGCCATGCGCCCGCCGGCGAGCACCACCGCCCCGATCATGAAAAGCAGGGTAAAGATCTGCTGTAAAAAGTCGCTCAAAACAGTGGACATCGCATTCTGCACGCGCTCCACATCGTTGATCAGGGTAGACGACAGCGTTCCCGTGGAGTGGCTTTGAAAGAAGCTTGCAGAGCGGCGCAGCAGCGACTCATACAGGTCATTGCGCAGATCGGTGATCATGCCGAAGCCGGCGCGATTGGCCAGCAACGAGCCCGTATAGTCGCACACCGATTTCAAGAAAGCCGACAAGACAAGCGCGAGTGCCACCACCGTCCATGCGTTATGGAAATGCGGCGGCAACCAGCGTTGCATATCGATGCGGTGCGCGGTGCGCGGAATCGTGAAGACAAGCACCTTCGCCGGAGAAGCGACCGGGCTCAACACGTTGTCCACGATGGGTTTAATGAGCAGCACGCGAAAGGCTTGCATCGCGCCTACAACCGCCATTAATGCCACACTCAGCAGCGTGGCGGCCGCGTACGGGCGCATATAGCCAAGCAGGCGCGCAATGCGTTTCAAACCCAAACTCCTGCGACACCGTACCCGGCAAGCGTCATGCCTAAGTCTATCGCTGCGGTGCCTGGGATCACTTGGAGCAGAAGAACGGCGCTCCTAGAAGGTTCAGAACGACACGGGCTTCAAGGGCTCGGCGACCTTGTACGCATTGACGATAACGCCGGACGGCATTGCCTTCGTGCTGACCAGTTCGAATGCGCGAGCGGGGGTACCTTCCGCAAAGAAACGCTTCCCCGTGCCCAACAGGATCGGAGAAACGATCAGTAGGATTTCATCGGTAAGCCCATGTTCGAGCAGCACCGATGTCAGCGTGGAGCTTCCCCAGAGGATGAGGTTCGGGCCGTCCTGCGACTTGAGGCGTCGAACGCCCTCGACGAGGTCCGTGCCAAGGTCGTTGAACGGACCCCACCCAAGACTTTCCGGATGGTGCGTAGCGACATGTTTCGTTGCGGCATTGAGCCGGTCCGCCATCGGACTGCTCGGCGCTTTTGGCCAGAAGCTCGACCAAAGATCGTAGGTGCGCCGGCCAAGCAGCAGATCGAAGCTTTCACCATGTGCGGCAAGCACGGCATCCCGGCCGGTGGGTGTCCGATAAGGCACGGTCCAATCGCTGTACGGGAAGCCGTTGTCGTCCGCGGAGTGCTGGATCACGCCGTCCAGCGAGATGTGTTCCATGATGGTGAGCTTTCTCATTTGAGCCTCCGTGCTGCGAGCGCGTGTCTCCCATGGCGAACCGCCTTGTGGCAGCGGCGGGTAGCGCATCGCTCAACTCATGCGTTCTTCCTTTTCCCGCGCCAAAAACCGCTCCATAAATTTGGTGTCAAACAGCCCCGAACGAAACTCCGCATCGGCAAAGATGCGTTGGTGCAGTGGGATGGTGGTGTGTATGCCCTGCACGATGAACTGGCTCAAAGCGCGCTGCATCTTGTTTATCGCTTCTTCGCGGTCCTTGCCGTGGCAGATCAGCTTGGCGATGAGTGAATCGTAATACTGCGGCACCACACCTTCGGCGTATTGTGCTGTATCGACGCGCACGCCGTTACCGCCTGGGACGTTATATACGGTGATCTTGCCCGGGCTGGGGATGAACTTTTCCGGGTGCTCGGCATTGATGCGGCACTCAATCGCGTGCCCGTTGATCTCGGGCCGTTTCGGAACGATCTCCGCCAGCCGTTCCCCCGCCGCGATACGCAGCTGCGCCTTCACGAGATCGATGCCCGTGATGAGCTCCGTGACCGGGTGCTCGACCTGGATGCGCGTGTTCATCTCGATGAAATAAATCGAGCCGTCCTCATCCATCAGAAATTCAATCGTGCCGGCGTTCCAATACCCAATTTCTTTTAGAGATTTTTCGATGATCTTGCCGAGCTGTTCGCGCAGCTTGGGCGTCACCTGCAAGCTCGGCGCTTCTTCAATCAGCTTCTGATGCCGCCGCTGAATGGAGCACTCGCGCTCGCCGAGCGACATAACCTGGCCGTGCTCATCGGCCAACACCTGAAACTCGATATGCCGCGGCCGCTCGATGAATTTTTCCATGTAAAGATCGCCGTTGCCGAAGGCGTTCAACGCTTCCGTCGAGGCCTGCTGGTAAAGCCCGGGCAGGTCGGCCGCCGACCGGCAGATGCGCATGCCGCGTCCCCCACCGCCGGCAACAGCCTTCAAAATCACGGGGTAGCCCACCGTTTTGGCCCATTCCAGGGCCGCGCCTTCGCTTTCGACGACACCGTCGGACCCCGGCAGAATCGGCACCTTCGCCCGTTTCATCGTTTGCCGCGCGGTCGACTTCGCGCCCATCATCTCGATGACCTCAGGCGGCGGCCCGATGAACTTGATATTCGACGCCCGGCACACTTCGGCGAAGTTCGCGTTCTCACTCAACAAACCATAGCCAGGGTGAATGGCTTCGGCACCAGCAATTTCGGCAGCCGAAATCACCGCCGGTACGTTGAGGTAGCTCTCTGCCGAGCGTGGCGGCCCGATGCAGATCGCCTCGTCGGCAAAACGCACATGCAAGCTGTTGCGGTCAGCCTCCGAGTAGACCGCCACCGTGCGTATGCCCATCTCCTTGCAGGCCGAAATGACCCGCAGTGCAATCTCTCCCCGGTTGGCAATCAATACCTTACGAAACATCTCGCTCCGCTTTCACGCTCGCTCCGCCTCTGCTCACCAATGGTTGTCGCCGTTCCGTCACGGTCTGCTTTGGATTGCTCAATCGCAGCTCACGCCCGGATGCCAAATAGCTGCTGGCCATACTCCACGGGCTGCCCCGGCTTGACGACCACCTTTACCACCTCGCCCGCGGCATCGCTTTCGATCTCGTTCATGATTTTCATCGCTTCCACAA
>CAXTRN010000183.1:0-7517 GCA_964246645.1 uncultured Acidobacteriaceae bacterium | reverse complement strand
GGAGGCTTGCTGGTCGAGGCCGCCCTGCGATCCTGCGTTGGAAGAGCATGGGGCGGCACCGTCCCTATGTTGAGAGGGGCGATCCGACTCGAAATTGCCGGCAGAATCCGTGGGCAGCTCCGGTGAGCGCAGCGGGGCGGCGGCCGCGGCAAGCTGGGCAGCGAACGGCGCGGCGGCAGCGCTGGCAGCGGCCAATCCGGTGAGGGCGGGTGTGTCGACGCGAGTGCGCGGCATGCCGCCCCAGACGGATTCCTCTTCGGCTTCAGGGTGGCCGTTAAGGCGGGTCGCGTCGAGGAGCGGTGTGTCCTTGTTGCGGGAAAACAGGCGCAAAAGGCCGGCCAGGAGCGAATTGCTATGCGCCGGCGGAGCGGAGGCGGCAGTCTCGTCGGCTTCGGCGGCAAGGCGGTCGCGGGCGGAGGTGAACTCGGTGGCAGGCTCTGCCGGATGGGTGCGGCGATGGCGCCAGGAGGCAAACTGTTCACGGCCGCTGCGCACAAAAGCGAAGTGACCGCTGAACCATTCGGGCGCGGTGCCCATGGCGAAGCTGGTAGCCAGATACAACGACAGTGCCACCATCAGCCCGGTCAACACAGCTGCGCCGGGAGCGTTGAACAGGTGAACAAGCGCATCGGCGAGCACGCGGCCTTCCACACCGGCAAGGGGTAAAGCGCCCTTCCAACTCATGTGCAGCGGCAAAAGCGCCAGGCCGGCGGGCGCAAACAGTAGCCAAAGCAAAAGGCCGGTCGTCTTAATCCAGCCGGCGCCCACCCGGCGTGAGCGCATCCAGGAAACGCCGACACGACCCAGCACAAACGGCATCAGCAGCGTAGCGACGCCCATGGTCTGCAGAACGAGGTCGGCGAGGTACGCGCCCAGCAGCCCGGTCCAGTTGTGCGCGGGATGGGTGGGATTGAGGCCACCGCCCACGGTGTCAAAAGAGGGGTCCACGGGATTGTAGGTAGCCAAGGCAAGCAGAAGAAGGATGGCGGCGACCAGTACAGCAAGGCCAAGCACTTCATTCAGCCGTCGGCTGGGCGTGGGCGCATACACAAGGCGTTGCGACTTCATGGTTGGGGGACACGCGAAGGGGCCGGCGCGCGCACAAAGCGCGGCGACACAGCAACGGCAATCACCAGAGCACCTTTATTCTGGCACAAGACGGTGGATGGAGATTGGAAAATCTTTTCCCAAATTTTGCAAATGGGCGAGATCGGGACCGGCTGGAACGGGTCGCGACCCATCGGAACACCGTTTGAGTACCTTGGTGAACCACGTTGCCGGCGACTGGATTTCAGTCGGGCCACGCCGAAGTTCTTGCTTAAAGGCAAACGCCTAACGACATCCGCGCATCTTTTAAGTTGCAAGAGGCAAGTAAATTGCAAGAGGCAAGGCGAACACCGCCCCAAAAGGCACGGGGGAACACCGCTATTTGTGATTGCGGTCAGGTTGCACAAGGCGGGCCGAGCGGTGTTTTCCGACAAGCAGGGGTTCTGGCTTGTCGGCGGTGACAGATTTCAGAACGGGAACGAACAGGAGGCGACAATGGCGAATGAGTTAGATGGTTCGGATCGGAACAAAGAAGCTGAGCGGGTATTGCTGGATGTGATCAAGGTATTGGTCGATGGGCAAAAAGGTTTTGCCGATATCGGGGAGCACTTAAAGGATGAAACCCTGAAGCGCTACTTCCTCGCGGAAAGCTTGAAACGGGCGAACTTCCGGGCTGAGCTGGAAAATGAACTGCACCGCGCGGGCATGGCCGATGTGAAGGAATCCGGCACCACCTCCGGCACCGTGCACCGTGTATGGGGCGACCTGAAGGCGCACCTCGGGGCGGGCAGCGACCATCAGCTGCTGGCAACCTCGGAGCAGGGCGAGGATGTCGCGAAAAAGGCATACAAGGAAGCTTTGGAGAAGGATCTGCCCTTGCCGGTGCGGCAACTGCTGACCGAACAACAGGCGCACATCAATAACTCGCATGATTATGTGAGAAATCATCGGGACGCGTTGGCGGGCAAGTAACTAGACTTTCAGCACAGAAAAAGGACGGCCCTGGCCGTCCTTTTCTGTTGCCCCATCGCATTTCCGTTACGCTGAATCCATGAGCGCAGGCCGTGTGGTGATGGGTTGTCTTTACCTTGTCGCGGGGGCGGGACACTTTCTTGCCACGCCTGTGTACCTCAGCATCATGCCGGCATACCTGCCCTCGCCCCGAGCCCTGGTACTGCTTTCGGGGGCTGCGGAGATGGCTGGCGGTCTGGGCGTGCTGCTGCCGCTCCCGGCGCGGCGTGTTGCGGCCTGGGGGCTGGTTCTGCTCTTGATCGCCGTGATGCCGGCCAATGTGTGGATGGCGCAGCACGCGGCACGGTACCGGCCCTTGCCGGAGTGGGCGTTGTGGGCGCGTTTGCCGCTGCAATTGCCGCTGATCGCGTGGGCGTGGCTGTACACGCGGGAGCGGTAAAAAACTGCTTTAAAGCACGCCCGCGTGCATGAAATATTCCGGGTGGAAGTGCAAGAACAGCACCACGCCGCTGGCCACAAGGCAATACACCCCGAAAAGCCACCAGCGACCATTTTCCAGCCAGGAACTCAGCCAGCGCAGAGCGGCAAGACCCGCAAAAAAGCTGAGCGCCATGCCGATGAGGCTATAAGCGATGCTGTCGTGCAGATTGACCGGCACCCCGGTGGCCGCCGCTTCATGCGAGGCTTTGACCAGCCGCATGGCTTCGCGTCCGATCACTGCGGGCGTGAGAATCACGGCCAGGGCGAAAGAAAACCGCTCGGCGCGTTCCCGGTTGGCCCCGGTGAGCAGGCCCGTGGAGATAGTGGAGCCGGAGCGCGAAAAGCCGCGGAAGGGAAGAGCGAGCCCTTGTACGGCGCCCATCCAGCCGGCCTGGGCGAAGGTGACGTTTTCGCCCGAGCGCGAGGCGGCACGCTCATACGCGCTACGGCTGACGAGTTCTTCGCGGCCACGCTCCCGCAAACCCGCGATGAGGATCAGGACGCCGACGGCAAACAGCGCGGCTGCGATCAAGTCGAGGCGCGAAAACAGAAGCTCGATTTCAGCCTTGGGCGCGCCTTTGAAAGCGGTTTTCTGGATCACTTCAATGATCGGATAGCCGATCATCGCTGTGAGCACGGTAGCCCAGACAGCGCGGATCACAAAACGCTTGAAGGCGTCAGAGGTGGCGAAGTAGGCGCGCTTCCACTGGTTCCAGAAATAAAAGATGACCGCAAACATCGTGCCGGTGTGCAGCATGACAAGGATAAGGGTCATGGAGGGGGAAGAAGGGTCGAGCCCCATCAGCTTTTCCGCCACAACGACGTGCGCGGAGCTCGAAACAGGCAACAGTTCGGCGAGGCCTTGGACAATGGCCAGGATCAATACCTTCAGCAGGGGCATACAGGCCCGATTCTAGCGTCTCCGTCCGAGGTTCTGACAGGGATTCGCTGAGAAACTCACGAATCCCTCTTTCCTGCACGGCAACTTCAAACATTTTTAAGGCGAATGGCCATTTGAAACGAGAAAGCCACCCAACCTGATGGGCTGGGTGGCTTCCTTGGGGTCTGCATGTGAAGGCGGAGCCGTTATCGTGGTGCAGTTTCGGAGAATAATGCTTCGAGGGTCGCTCGATACTATGCGCGAAGGCGGCGACGCATCGTGCCGGCGATGCCCAGCAGACCGGTGCCAAACAGGGCGATCGAGCCCGGCTCCGGCGTTACGGCGTTGGACGTGATGTTGATATCGACGTTTTCAAAGACAATCGCGCCGCCGGAGCGTTCCAGCAGTACATCATCGCCACCGCCGCCCTGGAACAGGTTGATTTGGGCGCCGTTGCCGAGGATGTAGGAAAGGCCGCTTGAATCGAAGTTGCTTTCATCGATGCTCGGGAAAAAGAGCAGGTTGTCGTTGGGGGGCTCGTAGCCGCCGTTATCGAACGTGGGAAAGGTGCCGACGGGCAGCAGGCTTTGGATGGGGCGATTAACGCCGTTACCGGTGTCAGTGGTGCCGGTGATGGCCGTAACGAGGTATTCCCCATTCCCTTCGGCGGTGGCGGTAAGGGTGCCGGTGCCGCTGATGGGGTCAGCCGGGGTACCGAAGCTGAAGTGAAAATCGTCGGCCAAAGCGGCGGTGGAAGCGAGGGTCGAAAAAACGACCCCTGCTACGAAAAGGCGCAGGGTGGTCATGAAGTCTCCAAAAGACACAGTGAAATGGCGAAAGTTGTAATGCGACGAAGCGGTGCAACAGAACGCAGTCGGCATGGCGCGGAAGCTGCGGGCCCGAAAAGACGTGGTATCCCTTGAGCGCATGGGTCGAGGCACGAGGGCCGCCCATGCGCCTTTGGGGTGAGGTTAGATCGTTGTGATCGCTCCGTTGAAGCCGTTCGGGAAGAAGCCGCCCTTGTGCGCGCCGGCCGCCATGGTCCCATAGACAATCTGCAGAACCTGGCTGGGGGTGCGGATGACCGCCAAAGACGTATTGGGGGAGTCATCGAAGTAGTTGAACCCGGCCGGGGGCGGCACGATGTCCAATGCGTCCACAGGGGTGATGTACAGCTCGTTCAGCTTGCACAGCAGCTGAATGTTGCCCGAATGCAGCGCTTCCACGAGGGCAATCTGCACGGCGGTTTGCAGCGCAGCCGGGCTGAGCAGCGTGGCCGCGCCACCATAGGCGGAAACGCCGGTCACTTCAAAGTCCCGCGCCAGCGTGAGATAGGTGGGCAGGGCGTTCATCTGGCCGAGCACATCCAGCTTGATGGAAGGCTTGGAGATCGTGTATTCCGCACCAAGCGCCGAACGGAGCAGAAGGACGTGATCGACTTCGTCGCGCATCAACTGCTCGGTAACGGCCTTGACGGGACCTGAGCTGTTGAATTGGCTGAACGGCACCTTGTAGCCGCCGGTGGTGGGGCCGACCTTGCCGATGCCGCCGCCGACCGGAACGCCGTTTTCTTCGAGCGATTTGCCGGTAACGGCATAGCTGTAGAACTCGGCTTCGAGGTATTCGAGATTAAGGGCAAACTGCAGCACCTCGATGTCAGTGGGGGTGAAGCCGGCGGCATGCACCGGCGCCGGGCCCAGGTGCAGCGCATCGGCACCTTTGACGCCGTTGAACGCGCCGAGATCGGCTGCCGCAATTGCGGCGCCTGCCAGGCCGAGACCGGCATAGCTGCCCGTGCGAAGGAAATTGCGGCGATCCAGCTTGCGGCCGGATGCAGTTTCTGTCGGTGCAACCTCGGCACTGGTGGCCGTGCCTGTTTGTTTCTGTTCAGTCATGGGGAGAACTCCTGCTTCTGGTCGGTGCGAAAAGGGTCATGTGGAGCAATGCCGGGCCCGGAACACAGGTCAAACGAATCGCAGCTTCCGACGTACCCAGAAAGAGCGCCAAACAAATCGAACGCGCTCAAAGGTGCTGCGAGGAAGTCTGGTGTTGCGTTCAGGGTCCGTACATCGCGGAGTTCACGACCAAAGCAGAAGCGGCGGGAAGCCTAGAAGAACAGAGACGAACAGAGAAGATGGTGGTGCGGACGGGCAACATCATAAAAAACGGCGTCTATGCGCCGAAGAACGTCTTCGCAAAATAAACAAAGATCGTCTCAAGGCGGAAAGTACCACCTTTGTGGGATGGCGGTCAAAAGAATTTTTGATGACGAAGCGAAACTTTGCATGGGATTGCAAAGCGCGGTGGTCGCAACCTGTGGGTGTCCAAGGCAGAGGGTGCCTTCGCACCCCGAGCGGCGTGGGGCCGCTTGCCGGCTTTGGGCTATGCGCGATCACGCCGGAAATGCCGGAAATATGGGGTGACTTGATGAATTGGAGCACCGGGTGGGGGTCGAACCCACGAATACTGGTTTTGCAGACCAGCGCGTTAGCCACTTCGCCACCGGTGCCCTGGGTAACACAAGACTTGGGTGTAGCGTGCCCGAGTCTCACGGTCCAGACGCTACACCCTGTTCCCGAAACCCTGTTCTACTGCGGCTGCGCGGTGGTGCGCAGGTAGGGTTTGATCGTTTTGTAGCCGGGAAACTTTACAGCGGCCTCTTCATTGGACACCGCGCCGGTGATGATCACGTCATCGCCGACATTCCAGTTCGCCGGGGTGGCCACCTTGTGTTTGGCGGTGAGTTGCATGGAATCGAGCACGCGCAGCACCTCGTGGAAGTTGCGACCGGTCGTCATCGGATAGGCGAGATGCAGCTTGATGCGCTTGTCCGGTCCGACAACAAAGACGGTGCGGACGGGGGCGTTGTGGGCGGCGGTGCGGCCGCCATCGACATCGCCGGCCTCGGCGGGCAGCATGTCATACAGCTTGGCAACTTTCAGCTCGGGGTCGCCGATCATGGGGTAGTTCACCGCATGGCCGCCTACGTCCTCGATGTCCCGGGCCCATTGGCTGTGGCTTTCCACGGGATCGAGCGAAAGGCCGATCACCTTGGCGCCGCGGGCGGCAAACTCGCTTTCAAGCCCCGCCATGGCCCCCAACTCCGTGGTGCACACCGGCGTAAAGTCCTTGGGATGAGAAAAAAGCACAGCCCAGTTGTCGCCGATCCAGTCATGAAACTGGATCGGGCCGTGCGTTGTTTCGGCGGAAAAATCCGGGGCAACGTCGTTGATGCGAAGTGACATGAATCTGCCTTTCTACGATGGCTTCCTGCGATGGCGTTTGCGATGACTTCTCAGGGTACAGACGGTTAGATTCAGGCTTCGGCGTTTCGTCGCGACACCGGCGCAAACAAAGGGAAGGGTGGCCCACAAACGAAAGACCCATCCGGCGGCAACGGCCTGGATGGGTCTGATCTGCATTTGCGCGACTATTTTTGTTTACTGCTCGCGCTCGCTTTTCGACTCATCCAGCCCTGGGATACCCGACAGCAGCAGGCCGCAACAGCGGCACAGGCGACAGGTGCACGGGGAAGATGGCGTGAAAGCAAGGCGCATGGGAATCAAAACTTGAACCGCCGCTGATGCAACATCAGCGCAGGGCGGGTTATCCCCGTTGCGGTCCTTTCAAAGTATGGAAGCGCGGCGCTTCTGTCAACTACGCCGGGGCGCGAGCGTCGGTGGGAGGCGAGCGCGCGGGGCCGCAAGCTCGTTACCATCGGGGCATGATGAGGGATTTGAGGTATTCGATCGTGGACGTTTTTGCGGACGAGCCGCTCCAGGGCAATCCGTTAGCGATCTTCCATGACGGCCGCGGCTTGAGCGCGGATCAGATGCAGGCGCTCGCCCGCGAAACGAATCTTTCCGAAACGACTTTTGTATTGCCTGCCGATGATGCGGAGGAGGACCGGCGCGAAGGCGTGCGTGTGCGCATCTTCACCACGGAAGAAGAGCTACCCTTTGCCGGTCATCCGACGCTGGGCACGGCAAGCTGGCTGCGCGCGCACCCCGGGCCGGTGCAAGGCGCGGAAACGGTCGTCCTGCGGCTCAAGAGCGGGGCAATCCCGGTGCGCTTCGATACGGAAGGAGCAGGTGATGGCTTGAGGATGCACGGCTCTGGGTTTTCCGGCTCCGAGTTT
>CAXTRN010000182.1:0-7621 GCA_964246645.1 uncultured Acidobacteriaceae bacterium | reverse complement strand
GTATGATGTGGGCATCCGATGGCAGTCTGCTGGCTATCACCTTTGAAGACAAGACATGGCGCTTGTACCGCCCTTTCGGTTTGTAAAGAGATACGAAGGAGAGTGGAATGATACCCGACCTACAGGCCATGCTTCCCGCTGGTCAGTGGGCTGATCTGCAAGTCCTGAACCAGACGCCCGGGATGATGGCTAACCGGAACTGGGCCCTGTTTGCGCGAGCAAAACGTGTGAGGGATGGTGGTCGAGCTGCTTACATGAAATACATCGTAGCTGCTGGCGCACAGGCGGGAACCGATACCCTCATGGTGACGGCAGGAACCCGCCTGGAAGATTTGTCCGAGAGACTGAAGCGTATACAACAACTGGAGGGCGCCGTACCCATCGTCCCTCTGCTTGAGATCGGGTACTCCCAAGCTGGTCTGCTGATCGCCATGGAAGAGGTGAAACCTCTGGAGGGATTGATCGCACGTGGCGAAGCTTACCAATTCTCCACTGCGGTGCTTCGGGATCTGGACCCCGACTCGTCAGCAGTAGGCTGGCACCATTTTGATGTGTGCCCCAATAACATCGGCATTTTGAGTTCAGGACGTTGCGTACTGATTGACGTTGAGAGCTTCTACCTTGAGGAAGAGGAAGGAAAGTTTCACGTATCTGTTCCTGCATGGAAGCCGTTCCGTGCCACATCGGAGATGGCAAATGCGGTGTACGGTGGGTTGGCATCGGGAGCGCTGGAGAAGACCCTTGCCGGCCGTAAGCTCCGATTCGAGGTAGCACTCGCGGCAGCAGAATGCGTGTTCGGGCCAATTCCACTCAACACGAACAATCTTTCCCGCAGCACGATTGAAACGCAGATGCGTTGGATCCAGCTGTAGCGTTCTGGAAGGATGCGCTGCTAGCGGCCCTGGATTCAGGGAACCTTCCCCCGCTTCAGGACCTCCGTGTGCGATTAGAGACGGCACTGGTAGGGAAATCAGACTTCACAGGCGCGCCATTGGCTCAAGCTCCACAAACAGATAATGATCCAGAAGCGGATACAGGGGACGTATCTAGCGGCTCTTCGATCGCAACCGGCTCCGGTTGGGAAAAAGAATGGCCGCTGATGCTTCCGATGGTCCACGCTCTCCGTGCTGGGAGACTGTCACCAAAAGAGATCCTCGAATACCGCCGGGTGCTTCAGCAGCTCGCAATGCGCTATCCAACGCAGGTTGAAGTCTGGAACGAACTGCTGCTGGTGGTCATTTCGTTCGAGAAAGACGCTGTGCTTGCGTGGGAGGTGACTACTCAAGCACTCGATCATCTTCCAAGGAACGAAGAGCTGATCAGAACCAAGAACATAGTTCATATGTGGGCTAGGGAGCGGCGACGTGAAAAATGAATCGAACATCGCGGCGTACCCGTGGGCTGATGTGCAGCTATGGGGTAAGGGTTACCGTATTTCTGCTGACTCCGAAGAGTTCCAGAGGTACCTACCCAAGGAAGCGAACGACCTCAAGGGCCTTGAGAGAAGGACGCTCTCAATCCCTTGGGCAAGTTTCATGGAGTTGCTTTATCCCTTACGAGAGGTGGAGGTAGCGGCGCAAAGATGCGTTCTGTTCAGTGCGTCTGAACTGCTTAGCGTTAGCTTTGCGAAAACAGAAGACCGCCATCGTAGACCCAGCCTAGTTCTGACTACCTGCACCGTCGAGATTGACTGGCGAGATCCACAGCTGGGGAACACTGTAGCACGAGCGGTCGCATTGTCATCCCGGCTTGCGAGCACTTACGCAGACATTCTTAAAGCGAATCCTGAAAACGTTGGTAAGCAGCTTCGCGACAGCTCATTCCTAACCTCTAGGTCTTTCAATTTGGGAGAAGAGCGTGCGGATGTGGCATTGGATTGGGATGAAGCAATCTCCGCGGTAAAGATGTGGAACGGAATTACCGGAATCAGCACGCCTCGTCTTCTCGGAGCCGGTGCCAACGTCGTGTTGAGCACCAAGTTTGAAGCTGAGCGTGCAAAGCAGCATTGGGACGTAGACGGCTTCCTGGACTCCAGAAATCGTGAAGTCAAAGTTCTGTCGGACCGGCTTAAGTTATGGGATACCCAGCCTTCTACTATGTCATCGCAATCTGACGAGCAAGGCGCGAGACAGACGTCACAGCTCGAAGATAGTGGCCAGGCACGTCCTCATCAGTCCTCTCCGGAACTTTACTGGATCGCGCAATGCCTGCAGCAGCTTACGAATTCAGTGGACCGCCTCGTAGTTGTCTCAATAGGCATCCTCGAGAGGCTTAACTCGGAAAAGCGAAAAAAGTGAATGGCTTGGAGTTTCCGACATTCGCGAAGGGGTTATCAGATGCAAATTGACTGGTCGCCCCGCCGGAGCGAAGACCATGAAGTCTGCTGACGCTCTGGGTAGGCGCCTCGGCACGGCATGAGCTGATTGCTCTCTACAATCGGTTTCGGAGACCCGTCGCCTGCCCAAGCTGTACAAGGATTTCGACTTCAAGCTGCTGGATGACAAAGAGTTTGGCGAAGACTCCGTCCGGGAGGAGCTCGTGGTTCCGCTTCTGCCGCGCTACCCGATCCAGTCGGCCACGGTCCAAGCGCACCCTTAGTGAATGTCTTGAGGATTCACAGCCCCGTAACGCCGGATGAACTCTGCTTGGAACTCTTCGGGTGTGACGCTCTCTAGAATCCTGAGCCGCTTCTGCTCGTCTATTCTGGGCGCCGGTGAGCCAAACGCTTCTTCGATCTCTTCGGTGGAAGAGAAGAGCTGGGCAAATTCCGGCTCGGTGCTTGCGCGAAGCAACGCTTGGCGCAGGACGAGTTCACATCGGTTGTAGCGACCGAGCAAGTCTGGATGGGTGTCGAGAGTGGCTGCTTCTTCATCGTTTGGTTCATGACTCAGTCCCTCGAACTGTGGGAGTGAGCCATGAACAAAATCGAGCGTGAGCGTACGTGTGGTGGAGGTCATCGCGAGAGAGCTCCAGCCCGAGCATAGCCGCGAGGTTCGAAGCGCGGACTCTGAACTGTTCTGTCAAGTCGTTCCGACTTGTCTTTAGTAGGCTCTCGAAGGAAGAGACGAGGGCGGCAAAGCGCTCGTCGAGAAAGTAGTCGTAAAAAGGCGTTGTCGATGTGCTTCCGTGCGAGCTTGACTCGCAGAGGAGCATCTTTGATGTAGCGCGGTAGAAGCTCCCGAAGCTGTTCCAACTCAGGTATGTTTAGCCAGTCGCGCCAGCGATCATCTGCTACAACCCATGCGTGCGAACAGTTGCTCTGCGTGGTTCCTGGAACAATCTTGTTCAGCTTGCCTTCTGTGAAGTAAAGACTGGCGGCAAGTGATGAGCCTATTGTTGTGGGATGTATGAGGCGTGACAGCAGAACCGCTGTGCCAATTCTCCCGTCTGAGTCCCATTGGTAATACGCTTGGTGTGTCGGTTCGACTCTCCGGCAGATAGCGTAACGCATCCCGTATTGCCGTGTTGCGTGATGATTCCAACCAGGAGATTCACAGGCGTCAAAGATGCGTTCCGAAGTGACGCCGAAGGGGAGTAGGGGTGCAACCCACATCTCCTTTTCGAGGTAGAAGTCTTCCTCCGGTGGGCCGTCTTCCGGACTAAATGCGTTGCCCGGCCAGAAGTGGCCCGTTTGAAGCATGATGGCGTCAATGATCTCTTCTGTCGTACCTATCCGCCTGAAGATGACTAAGCAACAAAGAAGGGCAGACACAGGAGCCCTCGGTCGGGAAATACAGCTCATTTGGGTCTACCCCTGCGAGACACGGCTCCTGTGACAGAATCGCGTCTCACAGAGATTGCATTTCCGACTGTGTGACACAAGATGGTGAATGCTAGAGAACCTGACGTGACAAAAGGGAAGCGGCGGCCGAATAAACGGCTGGCTACCTGCTGCAGGAAGGCTCTCTGATTAATCAAGCTCCTTCAAACAAAAGGCAGGGCTGCGTCTTGGTCGGTACCATGCACTGCTGCGACTTGTTCCCTGCGAAGCCGGTCAACGTCACCCCAAGCCTGTAAATGTTGGATAAGCGGGATCAGGGTCTGCCCGTACTCAGTAAGTGAATACTCAACCTTGGGTGGAACGACGGCGAAAGCCTGGCGGAAAACGATCCCATCCTCTTCCAGTTCCTGCAATTGAACCGACAGGATGCGCGCGCTGAGATTCGGCTTAAGCCGAATTAGTTCACCGAAGCGCTGCGTTCCGTGCTGGATCAATTGATGGAGCAGCAGGCCCTTCCACTTGCCGCCGATGACCTCCAGGCAGGCCTCCACACCGCACCCGCATTCCGATGGATAACGCCGATATCTTTGCTTCCGCATACCAGTATGGTAACAAGAAGATTCCTTGCTTACAAAATTGTAACTATAACAAAATAAGCAACTTATGGGTTCTCTCTTCATCCGATTGAAAGCTGCGTGAAAAGCGCGTCAACCTGAGAGGACCTGCCATGAAGTTCTTTATCGTCTATGCCCATCCCGAGCCAACGTCACTGAACAGTCACCTGAAAGAGGAAGCGGTACGCGCACTCGAGAAAGCAGGGCATGAGGTGCAGGTGTCCGACCTGTACGCCATGAAGTGGAAGGCGGTTGCCGACGGCGAAGACTTCCCGCAGCGTGATGCACGCAAGCCGCTGCGCTACTCGGCAGAGTCCGGTGAGGCTTTTCGTGAGGGAACGCAGTCGCCCGATGTTGCCGAAGAGCAGCGCAAGCTGTTGTGGGCGGACGTAGTGGTGTTCCAGTTTCCACTCTGGTGGTACGGTATGCCGGCCATCCTGAAGGGTTGGGTGGACCGCGTGTATGCGCTCGGTTTCGCCTACGGAGTGGGCGAGCACGGCGGCCCACGTTGGGGGGACCGCTTCGGCGAGGGCACGCTCAAAGGACGACTCGCCATGGTGATGATGACGGCAGGCGGCCGTGCATCGCACTACGGTCCGCGCGGAGTGTGCGGTGCGGTGGACGACCTTCTCTGGCCCATCCAACACGGCATCCTTTTCTATCCCGGCATGCAGGTACTTCCGCCTGCGGTATTTTATGAGATCGATCGTTCCACGAATGAAGCTGCGGCGGCCATGGTCGAGGTGTATACCCAGCGCCTGCTCTCTGCAGAGACGACCGAACCAGTTGCCTTCCGCTCGCAGAACGGCGGCGATTACGACGACGTGCAGGTGTTGAAGCCGGGGCTCGCCCCCGGTGTCGATGGGCTTGGGATGCATCAGCGCGAACCGGCGCTTGTGTCCAACACGGCGTTGGGAACAGCAGGTACGTACACTCCCCGGCACTTCGCTCCCAGCTCCCGCGATTAGCTTTCGCGCAGTCTTTTCCGAGGAGTCCCATGTCCACAGCGGTGATGGATCAGGTAGAAATACGCCCAGCCCGGCAAAGAGGAGTACCCTATGTCAACCCGTGGGTCGTCGCGCTGACCGTGACGCTGGCGACGTTTATGGAATTGCTCGATACGTCCATCGCCAACGTATCTCTGCCGTACATCGCCGGCGGCCTGGGACGCTCATTCGATGAGGTCACCTGGATTCTGACCACGTACCTCGTCGCCAACGCGGTCGTGCTGCCCATGTCGGCGTGGCTGTCTCGGGTCTTTGGCCGCAAGAACTACTACATGGCCTGTGTGCTGCTATTCACCATTACGTCATTCTTCTGCGGCATCGCGCCCACCCTCAGCGTGATGTTGATTGCACGGGTGTTGCAGGGAATTGGAGGTGGCGGTCTGGCACCTGTCGAGCAGTCTATTTTGGCCGATACTTTCGAACCTGCGAAGCGGGCCAGCGCTTTCGCCCTCTACACCATCGCCATTGTCACCGCACCGGCTATCAGTCCGGTGCTTGGCGGCTACATCACCGACAACTACAACTGGCGCTGGGTCTTTCTGATCAATATCCCCATCGGTGCGCTGTCTCTCTTGCTGACGCAGCGTTTCGTACACGATCCGCCAGTCTTTGCCGAAGAACGGGCGACGGCGCGTGTCGGCGGCAAGCTCCGTGTCGATGGGCTGGGCATCGCGCTCATCGCGGTAGGTTCGGCTTCGCTTGAAATCTTGCTCGACCGGGGCCAGATTGACGACTGGTTTGGCTCCACGTTTATCTGCTGGACGTTCGCCGTCGCCATCGTCTGCCTGACGGCGGCCGTGTTCTGGGAGCTGCACACTACCGACCCTATTATTGACTTTCGCTTGCTGAAAGTGCGCAATTTCGCCATCGCCAGCGTTTTCTACTTCGTCTTCGGTGTGGGCCTTTTCGCGTCCACGACGATGATTCCGCAGATGCTCCAAGCGCTATTCGGCTACCGTGCCATCGACGCCGGTTTCGTACTCGGCCCCGGCGCTTTTCTCATTACCCTGCTGTCCCCGCTGGGGGCGCAGTTGGTCCAGCGGGGCATCGTGCATCCACGCATCATGCTGTCCGGCGCGCTGATCGTGGTCGGTCTGGCTTTTCTGCATTTTAGCCGGATGAATCTGCAAACCGACTACACCAATTGGGCGCTCGCGCGTGGGCTGCAGGGCTTCGGATATGCCTTCTTCTTCGTTCCCTTGTCGCTACTCACGTACTCCGAGCTGCTTCCCGACCAGAACAACAAGGCGTCTTCACTCACCAACTTCTTCAGAAACTGGGGCGGCAGCTTCGGTATCGCCTTGGTCACCACGATGAGCGATCGCCGTGCGAGTTACCACCAGGCCGTAATCGGTACTAATCTCACCCCATCGAGCGGTGCGCTACAGGCCCGCGTCCAGGCAACAGCACTCTACCTTCAGCAGCACGGCTTTCCGCATGCGGACGCTCTGAATGCTGCGTTTGCGCAGGTGTACGAGCAGCTCAGCGCGCAGACCCGGCTCATGGCCTTTATGGATTGCTTTTACGTCCTCGGCCTCATGACGCTGGTCGCCGCTCCGCTCATACTGCTCACAAGGAATTTTCGGGTGAGCGGCAAGGCTTCCGCCGCTCACTAAAACAAACATTTCAACAACTGAGACAGGAGAAATCAATGCAAAGCAACGATCAGGCAATCACCGTCATGGGACACGCACGGGCAAAGGGTGGACACGAAGCCGATGTGCGCAAAGGACTGCGCAATTTTATCGAACCGGCCCGCAAAGAAGATGGCTGCATTGCGTATGAATTCTTCGAGGACGTTCAGTACACCGGAAGCTTTTATACAGTGGAGAAGTGGGCAAGCCAGGATGCACTCGACCTCCACGTAAAAAACCAGCAGCCCGACACGAATAAGCTTCTGCCTTGGCTGAGCGAGCAGCTTCGCATCAGCGTGGTCAAGCCGGTGGCCTAGTTCTCACAGCTCCTGGCGTATGTCCCCGTGTACCCATAGCTTTTGTTCGCGAGGCTGTCAAAAACGAAGGTTTGCGACAGCATACGCGCCCCAACCACCCCAGGTGCACTATGGCCTGTCATGGCCTTTGGCTTTGCGGTATAGCTGAGGTTGGCATCGGGTGATTGCCTCACAGAGGCTGAAAGCTGCTCGCGTTGGAGCTCAATGCGACGTGTCGCGCCGCAGCAGCAGCAGCAAGCGGCGTTGCACCGCTTATCCGCGGGTAATAAACAGCGATGGATCGGGCGATCGCAAAAATTCATAAAGAAAGTTCTTGACAGCCGGTACA
>CAXTRN010000181.1:0-7670 GCA_964246645.1 uncultured Acidobacteriaceae bacterium | reverse complement strand
AATCTCTTCCCCCGCTCGGCCAAATACCAGGGGGTCACCACTCTTTAGCCGCACCACCGCCTGCCCGGCGCGCGCCGCCTCGATCATCAGGCGATGAATGCCCGCCTGCGTGATGCGCGGCCGCCCGCAACGCTTGCCCACGCTCGTCACCAGCGCCTCCGGGTGCGCGAACGCCAGCACCTCCGGGGTCACGAGGTCGTCATGGAACACGGCGTCCGCTGTTTGGAGCAGCCGCAGCGCGCGAACGGTCAGCAACTCCGGGTCACCCGGCCCGGCGCCAACCAGATACACGGTTCCCTTTCCAGCCCGTGTCGCCGCGCTCACAGCACAGACTCCTCGGGTGCTTCAAGTTCCTGTGCCTCAAGCTCCTTTGTCTGAGGGTCTTGCACCGCAAGCTCCTGTTCCTGGGCTTTGCTTTGCCCCTCCATCGCCGCTTGCCGGGCCGCGTTTTCCGCCACATACCCTGTCGGCGCAAAGCCATGCCGCAAGGCGTGTTGGCGTGCATGCAGGCGCGCCGGGCATCCGTCAAACCCGCAAACCTCCCGCTGCGCCAATCCGTGCAGTAACGCCTTGCGTTCTTCCCCAACCGGCTCCACCGCGGTGACCTCGCGCCGCAAACGCCCCAGCTCCATCAACCAGCTTCCCGTATCCAGCGGCAAAAGTGCGTTCAATTCCTTGCGCAAGCGCTGCGCCAGCGCCGGACTCTCGCCCGCCGTCGAGATCGCAATCTGCAGCTCTCCCCGTTTTACGATGGACGGGAAAAAGAAGTCACAAAACGGTGGATCGTCGATCGCATTGCACAGCACCCCGCGCGCGTTGGCCTCGGCATAGACAGCTCGATTCACCGCCGCTGTGGCTGTTCCTGCCACCGCCAGAAACGCGCCTGCCAAATCTCCGTTGCGGTATGGGCGCCGTTCCCAGACGATCTCGCCCGCCTCCGCCCACTCCTGCACGCGGGGCAGCGCTTCAGGGGCAATCACAGTCACCTGGGCTTCCGCAGCGCGCAGACCTTCGATCTTCGACTCCGCAATGTTGCCCGCTCCCACCACGACACAGGGCCGAGCGGTCAGCTTCAAGAACATCGGAAACAAACTCATCGGTCCTCCTGCAGCGAAACCGTCGTCAAGTAAGCCTTAACTTCGCAACAACCCTACATATCAATGTTTGGCGGATGCCGTGCCGGCCCAGGATCCCGTTCTACCGGTGCTACCACCTCGCCGGCAATCAAATTACGCAGATCTTCATCGCTCGTCCGGTCGAAGTAACCCCGCAGGTTTTCCCCCTCAAACCGGTGATGGAGATAACCGCGCAGCAACCGCTCGATCGCCTGTGGGCAGTCTTCCGCGGCGGCACGATAGCCGATCGGCCGCGCCGCCCGGGCATTGATCCCCACCGCTCCGCCTACACAGAAGTAGTACGCGTCCACCGATATGCCGTCTTTTTTGATCTTCTTGCCTTCCAGCCCCAGATCGGCGATCCAGTGCTGCCCGCAGCTGTTGGTGCATCCGGTCACGTGCAGCTTAATCTGCTGGTCGAACTCCGGCAGCCGCTCTTCCATCTCGCCAATCAGCCACTTGGTGAAGCCCTTGGTCTCCGAGATCGCCAGCTTGCAGAACTCTGTTCCCGTGCACGCAATCGCACCGCGATAAAACACGGTCGGCTCGACTGACAACCCGAGCGCGTTGAGTTCCGACACGAGTTCCCCGGTCAGCTGGCTCGGTACATTCACAATCAGGATGTTCTGCATAATCGTCGTGCGCAGGTGCCCATCCCCATACTTTTCTGCCAGCGAAGCCAGCGCATGCAGCTGATCTGACGTGAGCCGTCCACGCAGAACCGTTGCCCCCACCGAACACAGCCCGTCCTGCTTTTGCCGGTGCACGCCCACATGGTCGCGATACAAATCATCGGCCACCGGCCCTTCCTCGCACGGATCGAAAGTGAACCCGAGCTTTTCCTCAATGGCCGCCAACATGCGCTCCGCGGTCCATCCATGCCGCATAAACAGGTATTTCAGCCGCGCCCTCGTGCGGTTTTCTCGCAAAAGATCCTGCTCGCGAAAGATTTCGCACACCGCTTTGGTCAACGCATACGCCTGGTCCTGCGGGATAAACGCGTTCAAACGCACCGCCATGTGAGGCTCCGTCGAAAGCCCACCGCCGATGCGCACGCTGTAACCGATCTCCTCTTGCCCGTCCTTCACCCGCTTCAGCGCGGTCAACGAAACATCGTTGATCTCCGGGTACGAACACCAGATCGGGCAGCCCGTCACCGAAACCTTGAATTTACGTGGCAAGTTCACAAATTCAGGGTTCGCCGTCAGTTTTTCGGCGATTTCTACCGCCAGTGGTGACGCGTCCAGCAACTCCTCATGATTCAACCCCGCCAACGGACAGCCCGTCACATTGCGCACCACATCACCGCAGGCTCCCTTGGGGCTCAACCCGATCTCGGTAAGCCGATCCACCACCTCCGGCAACGCTTGGATCGTCAGCCAGTGCATCTGGATATTTTGTCGCGTCGTGATGTCAGCCATGCCGCGGGCGTGCGTTTCCGCGATATCGGCAATCGTCCGCAGCTGGTGCGAGGTCAGCAAGCCGTTCGGAATGCCGATCCGCATCATGAAGTACTCACTGGCCTTTCCTTCGCCCCCGGTGCCGCCGGTGGCCCCCACGCCATCCCCTTGCGTGTACACCCCCCACCATTTGAAATAGGTGCCGGCCCATTCCGGCAGCACGGCCTCGCGGCCTTCGCGGGCAAACTGCCGCACCTCTTCCCAGGCCTCCCAAGGATTCTTCTCAAGCTTCAGGCGCTCAACCTTCTGCGCCTTTGTTTCCTTCACCTCTTTCGGGGCGACGGGGGCGGCGGTCACGGAAGCAGTGACGGGAGCGGTCACAGGTTCACTCAAAGCGAGGTCTCCATTCTTGTCCACCCAAAAGAAAGGCCCACGTCATGGTCGTGGGCGGGTGGGCACTCGGCTATCGCAAATTCAGCTTTGCGGCCAGCATTTGCCCGGGGAACAACAGTAGGTACGGTCTGTGCCCGGCATTCTCACAACCTCAAGGTTAGCGTCAACGCCGCATGCAAGCAAACGGACCCGCTGCTGAAAAGATGTAAGCAGAGGGAAGAAGGATTCGCGACATGCCTCTTGGCTCCCGACTTGGCGCCATCTTGACTCCATCTGGGCCCCATCTGGGCTCCAGCCTGGGCTTTCAATGAGGCTCCAGTCAGGTTCCCAACTCGGTTCCCGTTGCTTCCCGCCCAAGCCACGCCATGAAGGCGACCAACACCCCGAGAACCCCGACAGTCCAGGCCAGCACCGGCGCCAGATTGCCCCCAAAGACCGACATCGCTAAACCGGTCTGCAACACCGCATTGCGTGATGAAAGGAGATTGCCCAGCTGGTACGCCAAACCGGGCAGCAGCGCACGCAACGGCGCCGGCGAAAGCTCGTTCAAATGTGCGGGTACGCCTGCCCCAGGCGCCCTGCACCATGAACTGCATCGCAAATCCCCCGAGCCCCAGAAGCAGCAACGAATGGCTCCAAATCCATAAGGGGATCACCGGAATCGTCAGCAGGGCTGCCACCGCTAGCGCCCGGCGTCGCCCCCAGCGCTCCGATACGGCACCCCACACCGGCCCACCGCAGACCGCTCCCAGGGTTGCCACAGTCGCTACGGCCGAGGTCACGCGCGGCGACAGGTGGTGCACCGTTTTCAAGAACGTCGGGTACAAATCCTGCGTGCCATGACTCAAGGAGTTCAGCCCCGTCATCAACAGCATCAACATGAGCAAAAGCGGCATGTGCTGTCCCAACTGCGTGAAGATCGCCATTGGACGCCCCAACCCACGCTTGGCGTCTCTTCCGCGCTGCCACGCCGGGGATTCCGCCACCCCTGCCCGGATATACAGCACCAGCAAAGACGGCAAAGCACCCAGCACAAACAACAGCCGCCAGGCTGCGAACCGATGCCCCCCATACGTCATCGCCATCAAGCCATAGGCCGCCGCGGCCAGCAGATTGCCCACGGCATAACCTTCCTGCAGCAATCCCGCAAAGAATCCGCGGTTGCCGGCCGGCAGCGTTTCCAGAGCAAGCGCCGCGCCCACACCCCATTCACCGCCCATGGCGATACCAAAAAGTGCACGCAGGATAAGAAAACTGTGGAAGCTCGGCGCAAAGGCCGATAACAGCTCAAAGATCGAGAAACACACCACATTCAGCATCAGGGTCGGCCGCCGTCCGTAGCGCTCAGCCAAAAACCCAAACAGGAACGCCCCCAGCGGACGCATGCACAGCGTCCAGAAGATGGCCGTTGTTGCCGTCTTCTGACTGACAGCAAAGCTCGCTGCCACCGCATCCAGCGTATAGGTGAGCAGGAAAAAGTCGAAGGCGTCCAGCGTCCAACCCAAAAAGCAGGCGATGAAGACTCGCCGCTGTGCGGGTTCGAGCGTGCGAAACGGTGTAAGCATCGTCGACATACAGCTTCCGGACAGGAAAACGGCAGTCTACAGCTTGGCACGTAGCGGTAACCCGGGATCGGCAAAAGCCATCTCCGCCGCAGACGTCTCGTTACGCAGAATCTCATGATGAAGGCAGTACAGCGCGAGTTCGAGACGGTCGGAAACGCCCAGCTTGTCATACACCTTGCGTAGATAGTTCTTGATCACCTGCTCCGTCGTCCCAATCTGGTAAGCGATCTCCTTATTACGCATTCCCCGCGTGATACAGCCGATGATGGCAAGCTCTTTTTCTGACAACCGCGGCTGCGTTCGCGGATTCGTCAAAGCCTGGGCCTGCGCCCGATAGGCCTCAATCACCCAGCTGATGGACTGGTTGTCGATCCAGGTCTCCCCAGCGGCGATCTTCCGCACGCATTTCACCAGCAGATCCGGCGAGATCGAACGCGGCACCACCCCCCGCACACCGCGGCGGTACAGCTCCACCGTATTGCTCTCATCCGATTCGGTGACCTGCACAATCAGCTTGGCCTCCGGCGCACGCCGCACAAATTCCGGAATGGCGTCAATCGTGCCGGCTATTAACTGCCCCTCCAGCAGCACGACGTCGGTCGGAAAGCGCTGCAACGCCGCGAACAGGTTTTCCAACGACTCCGCCTGAGCCACGACACGAATGTCATCTTCAAGCGCAAAAATCTTGCGCATGCCTACTCGATAAATCGCCTGCGAATCCGCAAGCAAAATGCGGACCTGATTCGCGACACCCTCGGCCGGCATCGGCCCATCCGCCTGCTTCGCTTGCGCTTCAAATCTCATACCTGCTCAGCCTTCAAGACATACTCGTCGATCACTGCAGCCGCCTTTTGTCGGCCATCTCCCGCCGCATGCCGCACGATGCGGCCTGTGCAATGAAGCACTACATCATCTTCTCCGCCCATCACCTTCGCCGGCATCGTCAAGCGGAACTCCACCGCCGTGTTCAGCGGCGGCAAATCATCGGCCGTGAATAAAACACCACTGGCAGACACATCCTCAGTCACCGCGTGATATTCGCGCTGGTTGGCGAAAAGCACCAGTTCCAGATGTAACGGGAAGCGAACCGCTGCCCTGACCGGTTCACCTTTTACCAACGCTTCCGCGGGTGCATCTTGCATAGTTCCTGCCGTTCCAAACTCAATTACTTTCAGAATACTAGCCTCTCAAGTTACCAAAGGATATACCGCAAGCGGGGGATACGAACCACGCTTCGGCATTCAAAGTGTCCCCGGAAGGTACAGTCCCGCTGATCCTCCGACCCACGTCTGATCTCGATTATGATCGACTCCCATCATCAAACCACGCCCCATACGGATCAAGCTCGTCATCGGCACCATCGATTGGCCGTCCGGCCATACATACAGAATCCGCACCTCGGCTTGGGTCATGCCCGCTGGCGTGCGGATCACCGGCTCAAAGTGCACCCGCGTCTGCAAAAGATAGCGGTGCCGCTCCTCAACCGGAATAGCACGTAAGTCCGCATCGCTCGGCGCAAACTGAATCCCCCTGCCGGCAAAGGAGTACAGCGGTTTCAGCACCCACTCTTCCCGTGCCTCCGGAAGCCGCGAACTCCCGCCTTCTGCGAACCAGTCGTCGAGATACACCGCCGCCGGCACCGTCTCATGCTGAAGAAACGGAATCGAAAATTTGCTGATGCCGAAGTACCAGTTCGGGTGACCGGCCCATTCCACGGCAAGCTCATCCCGGTAGTCAAACGGCACCGCGACCTCGCGACGGACAACCTCGTCGACGATCACGCGATTGTAGATTCGCTCAATCGGCACCAGGCGATCCCGATCTCCAGGATCTCGGTAAAACAGCCGCTTGCCCTGTTTCACCACCGTCGCGACATCAACCGTCCGAATGGCAAGATGCTGCTCGTGTCTGCGAAAATCCGCCAGGGTCTTCTGGTGCTCCGGGTCGACCTCGAGCAGGATCACATTTTCAGGATCGTGTTCCCCCACAATGACCTTCCGCAGCAAAGCCCAGTACCCTGCCTCATCCAATCCCCCGAATAAGAAAGCAAGCCGCTCATCCAGTGCGAAAATCTCCTTGTACGCCTGCGCAAACCCGGGCTGAAAACCGAAGATCGACGGAAAGGCCTGCAATTCCACCAGCTTCGGCTGTATGTCGCCATTCGAGTCACGCACCAGGCCAAAATCGACGGTCATGAAGTGTGGATGTTTCCCCTGACCGGGCATGTCGTACTTGGCAGGAACGGTAGCCTTCGCCTGCTCCAGGTACCGCGGATTTTCTAAAAGCTGGTGGGTCAGCGCGGTGCCTGCCTCGATCATCTGATCAAACAAGCCGGAAGGAAAAAAGCAGGGTGTCTCCGCCATCCGAAAATCGACAGCCGTGCCGGTTTCGCGGTTCATCCGCTGCAACAGCGCGGCATACTTTGCCGGCGTAAAACGCGCATTGAAATCACTTCGAAATGACTCGACCATGCTTTGCGTTCATCCTCGCCCACAACGGTTGCGCAACAGTGCCTCCGGTCACAGATCTAACGAAGTCACGTCGGCTTCCCGGCTCAGGCGTTCATCTAGCTCTAAATGAAGCTCCGTTCAGGCTTCAATCAAGAACTTGCCTTCGCGCATAATCTGCTCTTCCCCTTGCAAGCCCCCCAGCCAAATGTTGAATCCCAACCCCACCACATCGATATGGGTGGTGGAACGCCAGGGCGCTCCGGTGTGCGCTCCGTATGGATCACCGAAGGCGATGTGAATGCCTGGAAATTTCTCATCCTGCAGGATGTTGCCAATCACTTCGTGCACCCCGATATTGGTGCCGATGGCGAACTCTCCTACCCGGTCCGAGTTTGCGTCCGTGTGCGTGTAATCCCAGAACTCCTGTTCCAACTGCTTGTTCGCGCACTCCACCGTGGAGATCCGGTTGCGGCTGATGTTGATCGTCAAAGGTGTGTCGCGCAAGATGCCGTAGCGAGCGCAGAGGAAGTCACCCACAACGCCATCCACCACAAATACACCATTGACCTCACCGGGGGCCGTGAAGACTTCGCCCCCAGGCAGGTTGCCCCACTTCTCCGGGCTGATAATTCCTGAGGTCTTGAACCAGCGATACTCCGGGTCGAGCTCCGCAAAGATGTTCGTTCCGGCTGGCGTGGTAGCCCGTACGTACTTTGCCTTACGCACGTGGTCCAGCACCGCCTGGCT
>CAXTRN010000180.1:4860-7688 GCA_964246645.1 uncultured Acidobacteriaceae bacterium | reverse complement strand
GTACATCTACTTTAGCCCCCCCGCCCTGAACAGCGCCGGAAGCCTCGGTCGCGTCACCCGAGGATGTGGAGTGCAAACCAAATTCGTTGTGAATCTCTCCATTGTTTGTTGCTGCATGTAGCGTGAAATGGGCGTTCTCGGGAGCTGCGAGCTCAACGGATCCGTTGGCATCGGCAATGTGAACAGCCTGCAGCGGACCGACAAGCGCCACATTGACAGAGCCGTTGCGATCGTCGATGGTGGTTGCTCCGCGCACACCGTCCACTGTCAGATTCCGGTCGGTTGTCGCAATCAGGAGAGGGCCGGTGAGGCGATGCGCCTCCAAATCGCTGCGGCCTTCGATGTTGAGGTCACCCGGAATAGCGGCACAGCTGAAGCGGGTGAAACTGCTCTGAAACTGCACCGGCCCGCTAACCCGCTCTAGTTGGGTGTCGCCAAAGAAGTCGCCCTGCAGAGTGACAGGCCCGTCAATGTCGCTGAGATGAATATCGCCGGCGCGGCCCGTCAGCGTGAAACTACCGGACAAGCTATGCGCATTCACTGTGGTGTCATCGTCTTGAGTTTCGAGCGTGACAGGGCCCCGAAGGGCGGTCAGTTCCACCTCACCCTCGTGCGCGGATAAGGTGGTGGCGCCGCGAAGCTCCGAAAGATTGATGTCGCCATGCCCACTGTGGATGATGAGTGAAGCATCATGAGGCATCTCCACAGTCAGGTCCGCCGCATCGGGGCCGTCCAGGGAGAAGTGCAGGTGAGAGCGGTCCCCGTTAAGGCGAGCCTGCTCGGCCTGTCTGCGCCGTTCGAGCTCGTCGCGCTGCCAAGCGAAGAGATGTTGGTGCACGGCGACGTGCACATTTCCATCCTGGCTGGAACCCGAAACGGTGATGTCGCCACGCTGCAAATCAAGGGTGAGCGCCCCGGCAGAGGCGAGAGGAGCCTGCAGGTTCTGGGTAAACTCCTGATTCGCACTAAGCAACTGCCGCCGTTTTCCGAAGCCGCTCTGTGAGAACGCTTGATCGAGATTGTTCTGGAGGTTGTCCTGCAACCAGCCGGCACCTCGCTGTATGCCCATGGAACAGAGTCCCACGATGGCAATCAAGAAAAGAAGAAAAGCGGCTCCGCCCCCCAGGACGCGGCGTGGAGCAACGGCCACAGCCGATGGTGGCAAGCCCTCGCTTGCGAGTCGATCGACACCTTCATGTCGATCAAGCGCCCATTCACCGACGAGCACACATCCTGCCCCAATCAGAGCCGCAGGCCACCAACGGCCCAGCCACCAAAAGACGGCGATCCACTGCAAACGGCCAGTTTGTAGCAGCAAGAAGGCGAAGCCGCACACCAGCAATAACAAAGGTCCCACCATCGAGGTCCGGCGTGCGGCGCGGAGGCGCAGGCGAAGCTGTTGCCGCTGCCATCGGAGCTGCGCGGCCGCGGCTTTTCTTTGCGCGCGCAGTGCTCGACGATCGTTTCGACCGTTCGGTGCCGGCGCGTAGCCAAAGGGGGTTGATGGAGGCAATGTGCTCATGAACTTTTCCTTGGCGTGGACTGGTGTGAGTGCGGGAATGCCATGCTGGGAAACGCAGAGATCAGGCGGGCATGGCCTGCGTCATCGCTGGGGGGGCGGTTCAACCGTCGCCGCAGTTGTAGCCGGTTCAGTCGTAACCGGTCCAGTCGTAGCCGGTCGGGCAGCAGTAGCAGCAGGAGCGACATAGGCTTCAGGGCCGAGCGAGCGGGCGCGGCTGAAGAGGAGAAGCGCACCCCAAACAATAAGCAACGCGGGCCAGCTGTGTCGCAACGGGATCGCGTGAGCGTCCTGCAAGGCGAGTAGAACGGCGACGGTCAGCAGCAGAATGGGTCCAAGCAGCACGCCGGCCCAATCGGGTCGGGCACCTGAAAGCGCAAACACCGGTTCCGCGTTCTGTAGGGCGATTACCCGCCGGCTGCCAATCCAAAGGGCAATCCCGGTTAGAAGAGTGGGTACCAGCCAACGCCCTTCCAGCCGCCAGGTCGGCCAAATATTCCCTAGAAGAAAGATGGCTCCAAGACCGATAAGCCAAACGGCGGCGCCAGGAAAGCGTGCCGTACGGGAAAGGGAACTTAGGGGCGCGGGAGCCGGACCCGAGAAGGACGAGGTGCCGGTAAAGGTGGGTGTGTACGACGCGGCTCCGAAAGGAGCGCCAGCCTGGGCGGAACCGGCAGGTCCAGCCTGCGGCGGAACAGACGGAGGCGCGTGTCCCGCAGCGTTGCTAAATCCCGGAGCATTGGTGAATCCCGGATGGCCGGTCGATCCAGGCGCTCCGGCAAAAGGAGTGGAAGCGGTTCGAGGCTCAGATGGCGAGCTGTTGAAGGAAACCGGCGGAAACGGAGCGCCGGCGGGCGAAGGATAAGGCGAGGTGGTTTGGCTCGGAAAGGTATCCGTGGCGGAAGGATAGGCTGATGCAGAGGGCGGCGGGACCGGCCGGATTTTTTCCCGTGGAGCAGCGGCTGTGGGGAGGAAACCGAACCGCTCAGTCAAGTCGTTCAGGCCGAAAGGATTGGGCAGCGGCAGACCGTTCCGGCGGGCAAGAGCCGTGTGGTACGCCTCAAAGGCTTGATAAAAGATCCAACCCCAAACGAACCAGTAAAAAACCCAGTTCAGGTTATCGCCAAGGCTGAGCAGGATGACAAAAACGACCAGGTGTAAGATGCTTTTGGCGTATTGGCCGTTAAACATCGCACCCACGCCGGGGATGAGTCCCAGCCATCCAGCCAGCGCCGGATTCGGCTCCGTCGCAATCGGGGCGTCGGATGAGGTTGGATCGATGGACGGCACCGGCGCCCATCCGCCATCC
>CAXTRN010000180.1:0-4850 GCA_964246645.1 uncultured Acidobacteriaceae bacterium | reverse complement strand
CCATCCTGTGCCTGTCGTAGAAGGGCGCAACGCTCACAGAAGATCCCTGACCCCACCTGCCGCAGCGAATGAGCCGTCAGCCCGGTGCCACACTGCTGGCAATAAGCTACGACGGGATCCTGCTGCGGCTGGCCCGCACCTGTTGCAGCGGATCGATTGCGGGACGTATCGTCACGGGGCATGCCGGCCTGTGCAGCGGCATGCGTCCCAGCGTGCGGCGCAGGGTTTCTCGCCTCCGCGTTTTCCCTTTCAGGCGCTCCCGACATCGGGCTTGTTGTCTCACCGGTTTGTGCATCGCGGTTGGCTGTTTCCCGGCTTTCCGTTGCAAACACGACGACATGTTCCGTTCCAGGTTCTTGCGTCCCAAGATTTTGCATTCCAGATTCTTGCGGTCCAAATTCTTGCATCTCAGCTGAGCTCCTTTCTGCATATCCACGATCCGATGGATTGCGGTTCTGTTCCTTGTCCTTGGCATGGTCAGCGAGTTGCCGGCCAGGGAGCGTTATCGGGCGTCGCACTGGCGGTGAGCCACTCGTTCACGCGGGACTCCACACGATACACCACCCGGATGCCTTCGAAGGTGCGTACCAGGGTCGCTTTTTTGTTTGAAACCGTACGTTGCAGGCCCATAGGCCGCAGGGTTTGAACATTGAAAATCTGGACACCGAAATTCTGGACACCGAAAGTTTGGGCATGAAGCGTACGATCCGGCAGTCCCAGCAGATTCAGCGTCAGACAGATAGAAAAAAAAGCCATGGCGGCCGTCATCGTTAAGCGGGGCTGCAGCGCCGGAGCAAACTCCCCCCCAGAGCCGAACCAACGGCCCAGGCGTTCCCAAAACGATATGCGTCCCGAAGGCTGAGCGCCGTTATCCGTAGGCAGCGTGTCTTTTCCGAGGGTGAGAGTGAACTTTTCTGGAACCAGGGTTCCTGCCGGCAGACCGGCTTGCGCCTCTTCGAACTCGCCAAAGCCTTCCATTCCGGCCATCTCGCGAGTTTTCGCCAGGATCGAGTTGAGCAGAGCCGGCGACGGTTCGGGCGCGTGACCCTTCAGCAATCCAAGCCAGGCGGCGCCACGCCTGGCGTCGGCCAGTTCTTCCGCGCACTGGGCACACCCGGCGAGGTGACCGTTGAGCGCCGTTTCTTCTGTCTCGCTGAGCAGATCTTCAACGGCATCCGCCAGGAGGGAAGCCCATGCGGCGCAGGCGGCAGGCCTGGCGTCGAGCCCGTGATCGAGCCCGGCAGCGAAATCTGAGTCATGCGAATTCCGATTCGGTGCCACGTTACACCACCTGTCCTTCCACGTCTTTCAGCAATCGTGCCAACTCGGAACGGCCTCGGCTGATGCGGCTCTTCACCGTGCCTTGAGGGATGAAGAGCATGGCGGCGATTTCGCGATAATCCATGTCTTCCAGATCGCGCAAGATCACGGCTTCGCGCAGATCTGGTGAAACCTTCGCCAGGGCGGCCTGCACTTTGGCCCTCAATTCCAGCCCGGCGATATGGTGCTCCTGACCGGCACGGGTATCCTGAAGGCGGTCGGCACGGGTCCGGCCGTCATCCTCGCCGCCCATTGGCTCATCCAGCGATTCACTGGCGCGCTCAAGCCGGGACTGCCGGTAATGATCCACCAGCAGGTTGCGCGTCAGCGCGGTCAACCAGACGCCGAAGCTGGCCTTGGCGGCATCGAAGCTGCGCAAATTCCGGTAAACCTTCAGGAAAACCTCTTGCGTGAGGTCTTCCGCCTCCGCCACTGAACCGGTAAAGCGGTAACAAAGTCCATACACGCGCCGCTGTTCGTGCCGTACCAGCAGTTCCCAGCAACCGGCGTCGCCCAGCACGCAATGTGCGGCGAGATCCGCAAGGTACGCCTGGTCCGCGGCAGCCGCCACGCGCGCCGGGCTGACAGCAGAAACAGACGGATGCGCCTGGCCGGGCTGCGTTAGCAGTGGTTCTGTTTCTGCATGCGTAGCCGGTACGACCCCTGCTTCGCGGAGGACTGCCGCTTCCGGCTTCGTTGCAAAACTCGGAAGCGGCACCTTTGCGCCTTTCCGTTCACCGCCAGCTTGCGGTTTCGTGGAGTGAGTTGTCATGGAGCTGGGAATCACGGGAGTGGGAATCGTGGTTAACCGCATCATCGCCGGAGCCACCACCATCGCTGCCATGCACACCCATACGCAGCCCTCGCTGGATTGGTTCCCTGCCTCATGTCTTTGCTTACCGAAGGCTGCCCATCGAAGACTCACCGGCATCGACGCCCGGGCTTACTGCTTGATCACGCCGCAGGCAATCCGGTTTCCGGAATTTCCGCTGGGATCTGTCTTCATATCGTCTGCATGCTCATGAACGATGAGCGATGTCCCACCATTGGACAAAAGCGAGTTCGGCGCGCCCGGTTGTAACGTGACCGCCGTAAGCATGTACTTGGCCATGCCTTTGTGGTCCTCGCCAACGCTCAAGTTCGCCGGCGTGTCGCCCGCGTGGTGCCCCATTGCATTCTGAAAGCCGTGCTGCTTACCGTCCGGATTGAAATGACCGCCGGCAGATTTAAAATCCGGTCCTTCGCAACTGGGGTTCTGGTGAATGTGCACGCCGTGATCGCCGAATGAGGTGTTTTGGAGGGACACCTTGACCTCAACACCGTTCTTTTTCTGCACAAAAACGGCCTTACCCGCCGGCTGTCCTTCACGATTTACCAGGTCGACCTTGATCGTTTTTACGGGTTTCGCGTCCTGGGCCGTTGCTGCTACGCCCACCGCCGCCACGCCCACAAAGGGCGCGAGAACTGCCATCATCCACCATCTGCCTGCCATGCTGTGCTCCTTCAAGAAGTACCGTCAGCATACGCTTCGCAGGGTGCAGGGCCTTCTATGTAAGAGAACAAATTTGAAGACTGCTCGGCTTTCCACCGACTTCGCTTGGCTTTCCACCGACCGCAAACGGCTACCATCAGGCTCAGCATGCCTTTTTCCAGCGAGTCCCTTCTTCCCGGCATTTTGCGTCCCAACCCTCCGATTCCCGGCGTTCTGGAAGTCATCACCGGTCCCATGTTCTCCGGCAAATCCGAAGAACTCATTCGGCGCCTGAAGCGCGCGCAGATCGCGCGCCAGCGGGTGCTCTGTTTCAAGCCGGATATCGACCTGCGCTACCATCGCGCCCACATCGCATCGCACTCCGCGCAAACGCACGAGGCCTGCCCCGTCACTTCCGTTGACGATCTCCGTTCCGCGCTGCTGCCGCAACTGGACGCTGTGGAGGTGATCGGCATCGATGAGGTGCAGTTCCTGTCGGAAGAGATTGTCGTTTTGGTTACGCAGCTGGTGGCGCAGGGGAAGCGCGTGCTTGCGGCGGGGCTCGATATGACCTTCACCGCAGAGCCGTTCGGTGCTGTCCCGGCGCTGATGGCGTTGGCGGACAAAGTGACCAAGCTTTCGGCGGTGTGCATGGTTTGTGGGCAAAGCGCGATTCATACGCAGCGCCTGGGATCATCGCAGCAGCTGCTCGTGGTAGGTGCCGCCGATCTGTATGAGGCGCGCTGTCGCACGCACTTCACCCCGCATGGCGATACCTATCGGGGCGAACAGCTGGAGCTGTCCACAACTTTGCTTTCGGCTTAGCGGTTGACCCGAACTAGGGCCTCAAGCGCGCCCAGAGTGCGGCATAGAGCGGTGCACAGAGTACGGTATAGCGCGGTGCACAGAGTGCGGCATCGAGCGTGACATTAACCGCGCAGCCGGTCCAACAACTCCAGTACCGCACCGGAGTCGATCGTTTGCGCTGCGAGGTGCACGCCGGCAACCAGATCCGGGGCGCATCCGGCAACCATGAGCACGGCAGCCGCATTCAAAACGACAACATCGCGTGGAGGTCCAAGATGTCCTGCAAAGATTGCCCGCAAGATGGCTGCATTCCTTTGAGCATCACCACCGGCCAGCGAGGTGACCGGCGCACGTTCAAGCCCGGCGACCTCAGGTGAAATCTCATCCTCAATGATGGCCGGGTGCGCTCCAGCGCGCACCGTGATCCTTTGGCTCGGGCCGTGAAGGGCGAGTTCATCCAGACCGCCGGCCCCGTGCACCACACAGGCATTTTGCACCTCTAACAGCAGCATCGCCTCCGCTACAGGCTTTGCGAGCCGGGCCGCATACACGCCCATCACCTGTCGGCGCGCTCCGGCCGGGTTCAGCAAAGGACCAAGGATGTTGAAGATCGTGCGAAAGCCCATCGCACGACGCACCGGCAGCACCGCGCGCATGCCCGGATGGTGCGCCGGGGCGAGCAGAAAGCAGAAGCCGTGAGCTCGCAGCGCCGCCACAGATGCTTGCGGATCAAGCAGAATCGGAACGCCCAAAGCCTCGAGCACGTCCGCCGAACCGCACTGGCTGGTGACCGCCCGGTTGCCGTGCTTGGCCACCTTCGCGCCTGCCGCCGCCGCCACCAGCGCCGCAGCCGTAGAGATATTGAAGGTTCCGCTGCCATCGCCGCCCGTGCCGCAGGTGTCGACCAGCTCTTCCCGTTCCGCTGCGCTGAGCGGCAAAGGAACGGCGGCCTCGCGCAGGGCTAAGACAAAGCCTGCGATCTCCTCGGCGGTCTCTCCCCGCGCGCCCATGGCGCCCAGCAGCGCCGCGAGCTCGACATCGGAGGCATCGCCCGCGAGGATGCGGCGCGCCAGCAAGCGAGCCTCCGCCAAAGACAATGTTTCGCGCCCTTCCACGATGCGCTTCAGTTCCTGGGAGATCGCCACAGGGTTCAGGCTACAAGAAGAGGCTCGGCGCGGACACCTGTGACCTGACACATGAGACTCGACACCCAAGACCAGACACCCAAGACCAGACACCCAAGACCAGACAC
>CAXTRN010000179.1:2264-7787 GCA_964246645.1 uncultured Acidobacteriaceae bacterium | reverse complement strand
GGTCTATGCCGAGGAAACGCGCGAAATTGCGGTGGGCGACCGCATCCGCATCAATGCCGCGTATCGGCCCGAGGGTATCCGGGCCGGGGACTTCGCGTCTGTGGAAGCGATTCGCGGTATCGGTAGCTTGCAGGTCAGGACGGACGCGGGAAAAGTTCTTGAGCTGAACCCGGCGCTTGCCCAGCACATCGAGTACGGCTACGCCGTCGAGGGCTCAAGGCCGATCCGGGCCGAGCGGCTGCTGGTAGGCATCGATAGCCCGGCCCAGCTTGAAAAGAACAGCCCGACCCTGAAAGCGGTACTTGAAAGCAAGGATGCACGGTTCTACACGCCGGAGCGTTCGACACTTTACGAGGCGAAAACGCCTGAGGAGATCGAACGCCTGCTTAAGCAAACAGCACCGCTTCAAACAGCGTTCGGCCAAGCCGAAGCGCAGAACTTCCGTTGGCTTGCCGAGACTGGGACCATCCAGACCTACCGGCACAGCGAGACGGGCCGCAACGTTCATATCGACGCCTTTACCGGACAGTTTTTCAACCAGGACAGGGTGCCGATCAGCCAGGCGGAAGCGCTTCACCACGCCATGCATGGCGGCCAAACGCCGGAAAAGGAGCAGAGCTTTACACCCGCCGTGGTCCGTAACCAAACGCAGGAACACGGGCAGGGATTTTCGCTTTAGGTTTACGTTGGAGAGGAAAAAGACCAGCCGCAGCCGGGACCGTGGGAATGTGGGAGCGCGGCGGGTTCATGCCGGGCTTCCAAGGGCGGGGGAAAGGCCGGGAAACGGCTTTTTCGTTTTCCGGGCTTTCCACGGTCCGGCATTTCCATGGTTCAACGAGGTAAGTCTTTGAAGTCGAGCGGCACCGGCAGAGCGGGAACCCTTACGACCGTGAAATCAAGCGGCAGTTGCTCATGCGCGCCCGGGTGCTGCTCGCGCCACAGAACGCGCAGCAGGTCCGGCCAGTCGGCGCAAAGGCTTGCTGTCCGCGTCACTTTGGCATGACACCGCAGGCAGAGCGTAATCATCAGGTGCAACTCCGAGCGGCCCGGCACGCGGTGATGCACGGCGAGCGAGCGCTTACGGCCGCCGGGTGCATCGCACACGCGGCAGCGCCGACCGTCCCGGTCGAGCACCACTTCCCGCAGCCCGCCGAAGTATTGCCCGTCCTGCTTTTTCATTGCGTAGCATGTTCCGCACATGCCGCGCACAACAACCTCATTGCCGCAGGAGCAGTACAGGGACCACCGGACCCGCTTTCTCATGGCTAAAAGGCCGCCTCATCTCCGATTTCTATATCGGCGGCGACCCAGCCCTTCTGCCATGGCGCGGAGCGGGTTTGATCGAAAGCAAGCCCGTTCCGCCGCGCAGCACGGCCCGCATCGAAAAGCAGACCTCGCGCTGCCGGGTAGTTGTCTTCCCTGCCCTCTTCGAGGGCCTGCCGGTGACGCGCGGCTTCCAGGGCTTCCGTATCGGCGTCGGTCCAACCAGCCTGCCAACTCGGATGCAGCGCGTCCGATCCGGGGATCTCAGCCAGCCGCGCCCGGAACCCAGCCGCATACTCATGAGGGTTCGGAATCTCCGACTGCATCGACTTCCATTCAGCGTTCACGATCCGCGCCTCCCGCATTTACAAGTTCTTGTCTAAAGCGGTGTTCCCTTCGCTTGAGCAAAAAGAGACATACGTCGCAAACAATCCTCGAATCAAGTAATGCCTGAATGAAAGCATCCCGCGCGAAAGCCAGTCGTTTTTTGATTGCTCTCTTCATATTGCTTTCCCTTCCATAAACGACCGTTTTTGGTAGCGTACCGCGTCCTCAACTTCCCACAACCGCGTTTCTCGTTACCTATCTCAAGCGCCAGGCGTAAGGGTGCGCTTTGAAGCGTGATGAGGCTGACCGTCGCGCATCGACTGCGTATACGCACGGAGCTTACTTACCGAGTCGTTCCGATCTAAACAAATTAGGGACTTCAGACTGTGATCGAAGCAGCTAAAGGGAAAGCTTCACGATTCTGAGGACAACTTCGATGTGGAGGAGCCAAGCAGGTAGGCACGTAGCAATTGCGCTAGTTCCCGCTCCATTTCGCTCATCGTGTTCCGGCTCAGCCCAGCAGCTACTATGTCCCGGCTGATGCCTGCCATGGCGCTGAAGAGCATCCTGGCCACTCGGGTTGGATCAGTCACCACCCGGTCCGAAGCAGTTGAGATCGTATCCGCCAGAACTTTCGCGGTTCGTGTGCGCATGCGACGACAACCATCGCAACTACCCGCAGCGGCGTAGAGAGCAATGCTTGTTTCTGCGTCTCCGAACTTGGCTTTCACAAAGGCTAGGGCCAATACCTCAGCCATTTCAGTGAGCTTTTCGCCGCGCACCTCGGCGCAAGCCTCGCCGAAGCTCAGCTCAAAAGAATCGAGCTGCTGTCTGAGGAGAAGATACAGCAGCGAACCCTTGTTCGGAAAGTATTGATAGAGCGTTCCGATCGAGACACCGGCACGCGCAGCCACCTTTTTGGTTGTTATTTTCGCAAGTCCTTCCTTCTGCAAAACCTGAACCGTCGCTTGCAGGATTGCGTTCACGCTGGCATTGGAGCGCGCCTGTATAGGCGTCTTTCTTGGTGTTAAGACTGCTTCGGCTGCTCCCATGGAATGCGACCCTCAAACCTGAGCTTTAGTTCATCTAATCATCTAGCAGTTCGGAGGAGAACTCAAATGGCAGCTACAAAAGTTCTTGGTGGTACGTTTGTGTTTTCAGGCTCGTCTACAACGGTGCATCGCCTTGGCTACGGCGCGATGCAACTGGCTGGTCCAAACGTATTCGGTCCTCCAAAGGATATGGAGGCAGCGCTCGGAGTGTTGCGAGACGCCGTGGAAGCCGGAGTCGACCACATCGACACCAGCGACGTTTACGGTCCTCACATCACGAACCAGATCATCAAAAATGCGCTTTATCCCTATCCACAAAACCTTATGATTGCGACAAAGGTCGGATCGCGGCGTGGGGAGGATGGTTCCTGGATTCCGGATCGTAGTCCCGCGAGTATCAGGTCCTCGGTAGAGGACAATCTCCGCAATCTGAAGCTGGAATCCCTTCACCTTGTCAACCTTCGCGTCGGCGGATTGTTCGCGCCGGCCGAAGGCTCGATTGCCGAACCGCTATCTGCACTTGCGTCGATGCAGCGCGAGGGCCTGGTACAGCACATTGGCTTGAGTAATGTCTCACCTCAGCAATACGAGGAAGGGCGAGAGATTGCGAACATCGTTTGTGTACAGAACCACTACAACGTCGCTCATCGTGAGGACGACCCCTTTATCGACCAGCTTGAGGCCGCAGGCATAGCGTATGTCCCTTTTTTCCCATTGGGAGGTTTCTCGCCCGTGCAATCTTCAGTGTTGGACAGCGTTGCAGCTTCGCTGAAGCGAGCACCCCTTGCCGTCGCCCTGGCCTGGCTGCTACAACGCGCCTCAAATATCCTGCTGATTCCGGGGACATCGTCTCCAGAACACCTGAGCGAAAACGTAGAAGCCGCATCGCTCGTGCTACCCGAAGAGACCATAATCGAGCTCAATACGATTGGAAGACCGGGGGCTTGAGGCGAAAGTGCTTCCTCGAGGATTACATAATTGGAGAGAGAAGTTGAAATCATGAGGGCGTACACCTGCTGCAGCTTCATCTTGCAAGCAGCTTCGGATTGATCGCTCGTTCGTAAAGGTAATGGGAAGTCGCACAGGCGGAAGTAACCGGCCCAGCCGCCGTATGAGCTGGCCGGCTCGTTGACGGGCGTGAGCGGCGTTTACCAGGACGGAGCTTTGCTCCGTGGCACCTGCGTACTATCAAAGCATGCCGAGTGAGCCAATCGTGAATCTAAACCTCTGGAGGAAACACCTCGGGCAGGTACCGGATGAGGTCTGGGAGCTTGCCGAGCAGCTTGAAACTCTTGTGCTCGCGGACAATGGACTCACTGCTATTCCGGGCAGAATAGGTACACTTACACACCTTCGCATGTTGGATTTGGGCCACAACGGTATATCCGCACTGCCTTCAGAGCTTCGGGCGTTGGTAGAACTCGATTTTCTCTATCTTCACGAAAACAAGCTGTTGAGCTTGCCTGTCTCTCTTCGTCGATTGACAAATCTTCGATATCTAAACCTCAGCGGAAACCTCTTCGAGACCTTGCCTGAGGCAGTGTGCGAGATGGAGAGCTTGATTGAGTTGAGGCTTTCTGACAATCAGCTTCGCAATCTGCCGTACTCAATCGGTCGGCTCACCCGATTGAGAGAGCTGCACTTGCGAAACAACAAGATTTCTACCCTACCTGAGTCAATCGGCTCTCTCATCGAACTTCGGCAGATTGACCTTCGCCAGAATCCAAATTCGTTTCCTACCAGATGCACTGCTGCACTTACCGAAGCTGGAGAAGCTAGATCTCCGCTGGGTCTCGCCTGTAGCTCTACCAGTCTGGCTGTCTGAACTCGAGGCCAAAGGCTGCGCAGTCTACAGATGACGACGCTTTCATGAGTGATGTTAAATCCTGAGAAGTCGCAATAGCGGAAGTCATCCGACACGAGCCGCATCATCCCCGCCGGCCGACCGCCTGACGAACTCCTGACCCGTGCCGGTGAACCAGTTCCTGCGGATCGTCGCGTCTTTGGCGAAGCAATCTGCCATCTGCATCCACCATCCGGTCGCGGCACCGTCGTTCGCGCTGGATGAACTAAGCCACGTCTTTCGTCGATAGGCTCAGGCGGGACCGCCACCACTGAGGAGAAGATGCTGACCGCTCACGAAGCTGGCGAGATCGCTGGCGAGATACTCCGCTGCGTTGGCTGTGTCTTCTACGGTGCCGATCCGGTTCATCGGCATGAAGTTCTTGATAAAGGCAGCAATCTCCGGCTTGGGCTCAGCGTGTCTGCCCGCGCCCGTGGTCGCCGTGGGCAGAATGGAATTGACAGTGACGCCCCGATGCCCGATCTCTTTTGCCAGGACCTCGACGAGAAAGCGCGGCGCCATCTTGCTTCCGCCATACAGCCCATGGCCGGGCATCGGAAAGGCCGTGGTGCTCGACCCAATGAAGAGGATGCGGCCGTTGTCAGCCACATACTTCGCGGCTTTCTGAAGGGTGAAGAAGGCACCCTTGGTGTTGGTGTTGAATAGCCGATCGTAGTCTTCCTCAGTGAAGTCCAGGACGGGCTGACCGGACATTTCCAGACCCGCGTTCACGACGGCAATGTCGAGATGACCAAAGCGCTCGAGCGTGGTCTGAAAAAGACGCTCGATCTCGGCGACCTTCGAGACGTCCGCTTGTACCGCGATCGCCATTCCGCCGGAACCCTGAATCACGTTGACAGTCTCTCTTGCTGCCTCTGCCGAAGAAGAGTAGTTGACGACGACGCTTGCGCCTAGTGCACCGTAGCGCTCAGCGATGGCTTTGCCGATGCCGCGCCCGCCACCGGTGACCAGCGCAACCTTGTTCTTAAGGCTGGGCATATTTGACTCCTTAACGATTTCGTTGAATAAACTGGTGAA
>CAXTRN010000179.1:0-2254 GCA_964246645.1 uncultured Acidobacteriaceae bacterium | reverse complement strand
GCGCGAGACTCGCCGCCCTCCCCCCGCTGCTAGATCGACTGCCCGCCCGAGACCTCGATGCGTTGCGCATTGACCCAGCGGTTGTCCTCGGTAAGCAGCGACGCGATCATCGGACCGATGTCGTCCGGAACGCCGGGCCGGCCCAGTGCGGTCGACTCCGACACCATCTTGTTCACTGCCGGGTTATCGCGAACGACGCCGCCTGAAAAGTCCGTCTGAATGGCGCCAGGCGCAACGCAGTTGACGGCAATGCGGCGCGATCCGAGTTCCTTGGCCAGATAGCGGGTGAGCACCTCGATGGCACCCTTGAAAGACGCATACGGGCCGCTCTCCGGGATGCAAATGCGGGGCAGGCCGGTCGAGAGTAACACGATGCGACCGCCGTCCTTCATAACGGGCAGCAGCTTCTGCGTCAGAAAGAAGACGCTCTTGAAGTTCACGTTGTAGAGCTGGTCGAACTCCTCTTCGGTCGTCTTCATGATGGAGTTGTGGTGAGAGATGCCGGCATTGTTTACCAGGAAGTCGAAGCGCTCGGCTCCTAGTTCTTTAAGTGCCTTGCTTACCTCATCAACAAAGGGGTCGAGTGCACTGAACTTTCCGGCATCCAGTTGCAGTGCGATTGCCTTTGCCCCAGCCTCGCTTGTTGCAGCGACAACCTTGTCGGCTTCTGCCCGATTCGAGTTATAAGTAAAGATAGACCGTACGCCGCGCTTGGCGAGGTGAAGCACGGTGTTCTGTCCGAGTCCACGGCTACCGCCGGTTACGATGGCTATTTTGCCCGCTAACGATGAGCTTTGTTCTGTCGGCATTGTTTCCTCCTGGGTGCCTACTCCAAGTTAGATACGCCAGGGTGCGGCGAGGCCTCTGCCTAAACTCTCCTGGTTCTTGCCTATTCCTGCTCGCCCAAGTAAACTAGGGTCGAGGAGACGAGTCCACCATGCTCGATGCACTGCGCGAAGCGACTCTTCCTTTCATCAAGGTTCAGGCAGGGCCGGGACCTTTCGTGACAGCGGTTCCAGGCGTCACGCTCCTGCGGTCGGATCACGCAAAACGGACAGATTTTCATATCTGCAGGCCTGCCCTTTGCATCGTGGTCCAGGGCGCCAAGTGGACCATGTTTGGCGAGACACGGTTTGATTACCACGCCGGTCAAGCCATGGTGGTGAGCGTAGAACTGCCGGCCTTCAGCACCATCGTCGAGGCCAGCCCAAGCGAACCCTACCTCGGCGTGATCATCGAGTTCGATCTCGCCCTTATGCGCGAGGTCTTGGACAGCCTGGACGCGGTGCCTGAGGTCATCAGCGATGTTGATCAAAGCGTGTTTGTGACCGACTTCGACGGCCCTGTAGCCGATTGTGCGCTGCGGCTGGTGCATCTGCTCCAAACCCCGCGGGCCATTCCTGTTCTGTATCCCGCCATCATGCGCGAGATGTGCTACTGGCTCTTGACAGGCGCGCGCGGCGCGGAAGTAATAAGCATGCTCTTTGGGAGAGTGCATAACAAAGCTGTGCTCAGCGCAATCCACTTCTTGCGCGATCGCTTTGCCGAGTCGATCAGCATAGAAAAGCTGGCCTCCATCGCACAGATGAGTGCATCCGCCTTTCACCGTCACTTCAAGGCAATCACGTCGATGACGCCACTCCAGTACCAGAAGCAGCTGCGTCTGCTGGAAGCACGGCGCGTGATGGTTGCGGAGGGATCGAACGTGGGAACAGCTGCCGCGCAGGTAGGCTATGAGAGTGCCACCCAGTTCAGCCGCGAGTACTCCCGTATGTTCGGACTGCCTCCCCGACAAGACATGCTCGCTCTCAGGGATGCGATTCCTAACACCCTGACCCCGGCACTCACATGAGCTGAAACGATTGCGGGCAGGTGTATGCCTCGTGGCCTCAGCCCGAATCCGGTCAACTTCCGCTAACCGCGTTTATCGCTACCTACTCTGAGCAAGTTCTTGTTCGGTCTGCGTTGTTGAGAATTGCTCACCCGCCAACTCTTCTCCTTTTGCCCACAGTGCCTTGGCGCGCTCCGGATTGAGGGCGTAAGAACGGACGCCGGTCTTTGCGGAGGGATCGTCGTTCACTTCGGCGACATGGCAATCCTCGCAATACCTTGCTCCGACCTCATCCGCTGGAGCGACAAACCCCGTCCAGACCGAAGTTGCCGCTCCTTGTGGCACGGTCTTCCAATCGTAAGCGGCAACGGCTGCATCCTTGCCGGCACCGAGCGATTCAATCGGCCCCGTCGTGGCTACGGC
>CAXTRN010000178.1:4550-7839 GCA_964246645.1 uncultured Acidobacteriaceae bacterium | reverse complement strand
TAATGAGAAGTCGGTTTATTTTCCTGAGCCTCCTCCCAAGCGTGGCGAGTGCGGCGCAGAAACCGGCATGCCCTGACGCGTCTTCCCACATGGTCGTCGAAAGCGGGTCGTACAGCTCGCAACCCGGCGTCTCGTTTGCGCTGCATCATTTTTCGGCAACGCTTGTTCCCATGAGCAGGGTTTTCCCAGCGTGCCTCGAAAAGATGACCGACGTTGCACATGCCGACATTTCTGTGAGCAATGAAAGCCTGACACGCGTTTTTGCAAAAAAGCTGTCTGCAACGGACAGCAAAATTCGCAACCTAAAAATTCAACACGACTTTGGCAAGGTGACGCTGACGGGTGAGATCACAAAAGTGATTCCCATCAAATTCTCGATCGAGGGCCCCGTGACCACGGATGGCACGCTCCTGATGATGAACGCCAACAAAATAGTCGCGGACGGCATCCCTGTTAAAGCTCTGCTAGCGCTAGTGGGCGACCACCTGAGTTCGGTGTTCAGCTTCAAAGGTGTGGGCGGCGTTTCCGTGACGGACAATGTAATGGCGTTTTCACCGGAAAAGGTGGCGCATCTCAAGGGATACATCGTTTCGGTGGAAGCTACGCCACAGGGACTGACGTTGCACTACGGGCCAAGACCCCGCAAAGCAGCGCAGCACGCCATCGTGACCGCAAAGGTCGGATAAGCCGGCATTCCCGTAGAGGCAGAAGGAGCGCGGGCTACGCTTCTCGTCTTGTTCTCCTGCTCATTTCTGTTTTCAGTCCGGCTGCATGACCGCCAGTTCATTGCCGCTCGGGTCCTGGAAGTGAAAGCGCCGGCCACCTGGAAACGCGAAGATCGGAAGCGTGATTACGCCACCCTGGGCCCGTACCGCACGTTCCATCTCTTCAATTTGATCGCTTTCGATGATGGCCAGCGGTGCCTTCGATCTGCCTTCTGTCGAACCGTTGAAGCCACCCTCAAGTCCGGCATCTGAAAAAGCAGCGTAATCAGGACCGAAGTCCTGAAAGTTCCAGCCGAAAAGACCGCCGTAGAACTGCTTCAACACAGAAACATCGACGGCCGGCAGCTCCAGGTACGCCAATTTCTTGTTAGCCATAGAATCCTCGACTGGACGCTTCGCGTCCGCAAATCCTCGGTTGGACGCTTGGGCGTCCGCGCTGCCTGGAACCCTATTCCACGTGGTAATTCGGCGCTTCGCGCGTGATCACCACATCGTGCACGTGACTTTCGCGCAGGCCCGCGCCGGAGATGCGGATGAACTTGGCATTTTTCTTCAGTTCTTCCACCGTTCCGCACCCCAGGTAGCCCATGCCGGAGCGCAGGCCGCCGACCAGCTGAAAGACCATGCTTTGCAGCGGTCCGCGGTGCGGCACACGGCCTTCGATGCCTTCGGGTACGAATTTCGCGAGCCGGTTGCCGCTGGGTTCGGGCTTGGTCAGGTCGGTGCGTTCAGTGAAGTCGCCGGTGAGGTCGTCCTTGCTTTGGAAATAGCGCTCGCCGGAGCCCTGCGCCATGGCGCTCAGGCTACCCATGCCGCGATAGGCCTTGAATGACCGGCCCTGGTACAGAATGGTCTCGCCCGGCGACTCATCCACGCCGGCAAACAGCGAGCCCATCATGCACACGTCGGCTCCTGCGGCGATGGCTTTGGTGATGTCGCCGGAGTACTTAATGCCGCCGTCGGCGATGATCGAGATGCCGCGCTCCCGGCCCGCACGCGCCGCCTCGGAGATGGCGGTGATCTGCGGCATGCCCGCCCCGGTGACCATGCGCGTCGTGCAAATGGAGCCCGGGCCGATCCCCACCTTCACCGCATCGGCGCCGGCATCCATCAGCGCCAGGGCGCCCTCGTACGTGGCCACGTTGCCGGCCAGCAGATCGACCTCGGGGAAATGTTTTTTGCACTCGCGCACCGCTTCGAGCACACGGGACGAGTGGCCGTGCGCGGAGTCAATCGCCAGCGCGTCCACGCGGTTTTCGATCAAAGCCGCCGCACGCTCCAGGAAGTCGCCCGTCGCGCCAATGGCGCCTGCCACCCGCAAGCGGCCCTGTTCATCCTTGCTGGCGCTCGGATACCGCAGTTTTTTCTGGATATCCTTGACGGTGATCAGACCTTTCAACTCGTAAGCGTCGTTGACGACCAGCAACTTTTCGACACGGTGTTCGTGCAAAATCTCTTCCGCTTCTTCAAGCGTGGTACCCACAGGTACCGTGATGAGATTCGCTTTGGTCATCACATCACCGATCGAAATGTCCGTTTTTGAGACAAAGCGCAGATCGCGATTGGTCAAAATGCCGACCAGTTTGCCGCCCTGCGTTACAGGCACGCCGGAAATTTTGTAGCGGCGCATCACGTCGAGCGCATCGCTTACGGTGCGTTCCGGTTCGATGGTCACCGGGTCGACGATCATGCCGCTTTCCGAGCGCTTTACCTTGTCGATCTCGCCGGCTTGCGCCTCGATGGAAAGGTTGCGGTGCACGACGCCAAGGCCGCCCTGCTGCGCCATGGCGATCGCCATGCGGCTTTCGGTGACCGTGTCCATCGCCGCCGACATCAGCGGCGTCGCGAGCGTGATACGGCCGGTAAGCCGCGTTTGCGTGCTTACCTGCGTCGGCACCACATCGGAAAAGGCGGGGACGAGAAGAACATCGTCAAAGGTGAGGGCTTCAGGTACTGGATTGCTGATCATGCCGTTCCCGCGATTGTAGTCCGCGAACAAAGGTTGTAGGGAGATCCCCAATGGTGAGCTTGTGCGGAACGCCTTCCGCCGTTGGAATAGAGCTGTGAAGGCAGCGCGATCGCCGATTACCTGCCTGGGGACTGCCATGTCGCTTGAAGTGATACAGAAGAATGAGACCACCGGTTGTGGCGCTTGCCGTCAGGAAGAGGGTCTGGATTTCGACCTCACGATGGCTTTTCAGCCGATTGTGAACGCCGTTTCGCGCACCGTGGTGGCCTATGAGGCTCTGGTACGCGGGACTACCGGAGCCCCGGCGGCTTCGATCCTGAGCATGGTGAATGAAAGCAATCGCTACCTGTTCGATCAGATTTGCCGCGTGAGGGCAATCGAACTGGCGGCGCGGCTGGGCATAGCGAAACGCGGCGCGAAGCTGTCGGTGAACTTCATGCCGGGTGCGGTATACAGCCCCGCTGCGTGCATTCGGCGTACCCTGGAAGCCGCGCGAGAACACACCTATCCACTGGACGCGATCATCTTCGAGATCACAGAAAGAGAACGCGTCGCCGACACCGGCCACCTCCAACGCATTGCGGATGAATATGCC
>CAXTRN010000178.1:0-4540 GCA_964246645.1 uncultured Acidobacteriaceae bacterium | reverse complement strand
GTTTCACCCTGGCGCTGGACGATTTCGGGGCCGGGTATTCGGGATTGAACCTTTTGGCGGAGCTGAATGGCATTCGCCTGGAGAAGCTGGATGCACGGCTGATCCGCAACATCGACGGAAACGCCCGCGCCGCCCACATCGTTACCGCGATGGTGGATATGTGCCGGGAATGGGGGGTCGAGGTCTTAGGCGAATGCGTCGAAACGGAGGAAGAATGCGCGACCCTGATGCACTGCGGGGTTGAATTGATGCAGGGCTACCTGTTTGCCAAACCTGCCCTGGAAGCGCTGCCGGAGGTGCGGTGGCCGGAAAGGGTCGTCATGGGCCATCGCGCGGCTGTTTCAACGCTGCAAGTTTCAGCGGCACTATCACGGTAGAAACGCCACGGTAGAAACGCCACGGTAGAAGCGCCACGATAGAAGCGCCACGGTAGAAGCACGGACGAGCGCTCTGGTCGCCACGCGTCGGTCTACCGAGTATGTGGCTTCCCATGCCCTGCATGGGAGCGGCCATGGCGCTTGCAGCCTTCCCGTCCGGGCGTTATCATAGTCTTCGCAGACAAAACCCGTATCTTCTGATGAAGCCGTGAGCACACCGGCAATCGGCGGATGAGGTGAGTGGGCCAACAGCCCACTTTTTGTTTGCAGCGAAGAGTACACAAGATCCAGCGAAACGATATCCAGCGAATTCGGGTCAAGCGGTTCGCCCCGTTCACTCGGCATCCTTGAAAGCCCCGAAGCCGGGATGCCTCACGCCAACCCCGGAACCTTGCAAACCGAACCATGGCCCTGCCGATTGAGACAATTCGTGCCACCGCCGAGCGCGTCGCCTCCAGTCTGGGGCTGGAGGTCGTTGACCTGGAGATGCAGGGCACAGGCAAACATCGGGCGCTGCGCATCTTTGTCGAAAAAGATGCTGCCGGCCGGGCCGCCCTGGCAACCTTGGCCGCTACCGAGGATGGAAAAGCCACCCTGCCCAAAGGCGTTCCGATCGAAAAGCTTTCCGGCACCACCCACGAGGATTGCGAAGCGTTTGCCCGGGACTTCGGCGTTGTTCTGGATGTGGAAGACCTTGTTCCCGGGGCTGAATACGTTTTAGAGGTCAGTTCGCCCGGCTTGGAGCGCAAGCTGACCAAGGCTGCCGATTACGAGCGTTTTCTGGGCAGCCTGGTGAAGTTACAAACCTTTGCGCCAATCGAGGGCAATCGTCACTTCACAGGCCGGCTGGTAGATTTCGCCGGCACAACGCTGGTTCTTGATCTCAGCGCCGTGAAACAAAAAGGCAAGGGCAAAAAACATGCCGCAGCGCCCACCAGTGTGGACATTGGGCTGGAAAACGTCGAAAAAGCGCACCTTATGGCAGAAATCTAGGGTTTCCAGAACCTTGGGGCAGCCGAATCTGAAACAGCCGGATTTCAAAACAGCCGAATCTGCTTGAAATCTCAACCTCGCCTTGCGCGCACCATCCGGCGAAGGAACTCCCGTAGAAGGAACAGAAAACAATGGCAAGTGCCCTGTATCAATCCATTGAGTTGTTGAGCCGCGAAAAAGGCATCGATCCGGAGATCGTGGTCGGTGCCGTGGAAGACGCCATCGCGTTGGCGACGCGCAAGTATTACAAGACCGCCGAGAATATGCGGGGTGAACTTGACCGCGAGTCCGGGGAAATCCGCGCGTATGTTTTTAAAACGGTGGTTGAAGATGATGAGCAGGTTGAGGACGGCGAAAACCAACTCACGCTGGAGCAGGCGCGCGAGATGGCTCCCGAGGTAGAGGCCGGAGCAGAGTTGCGCTTCTACAAGGACACCACGCCGCTGGGCCGCATCGCCGCCCAGATGGCAAAGCAGGTGATCTTTCAGAAGGTCCGGGAAGCCGAGCGCGACACGATCTTCAATGAATATGGAGACCGCATCGGCGAGGTGCTGAACGCGACCGTCAAGCGCCTGGAGCCGATGGATGTGATCTTCGATCTGGGCAAGGCCGAAGCGCGGATGCCCAAACGGGAACAATCGCGGTTGGAAAGCTTTTCGGTGGGTGAGCGGATTCGCGTGGTGCTGCTGCGGGTGGACCGCGCCGCCAAAGGGCCGCAAGTGATCGTCAGCCGCGCCGCCCCGGCGCTGGTGCAATCGCTCTTTCAAAGCGAGGTGCCGGAGATTTACGACGCAACCGTGCAGGTGCGCGCGATTGCGCGCGAAGCCGGCGAGCGGACCAAAATCGCCGTACAAAGCCGCGACAAGGATGTCGACCCGGTGGGCGCCTGTGTGGGTATGAAAGGCATGCGGGTGCAATCGATCATTCGCGAGCTGCGCGGGGAAAAGATCGACATCATTGAATATTCCGACGAGATCACGACCTTTGCCGAAAAAGCGTTGCAGCCGGCCAAGGTGAGCCGCGTGTCGATTACCGACCTCACGGACAAGCAGCTTGAGGTGATCGTCGACGATACGCAGCTTTCGCTGGCGATCGGCAAAAAAGGGCAGAACGTGCGGCTGGCCGCGAAATTGCTCGGATGGAAGATCGATATCAAGAGCGAGGAAGAAAAGCGGCAAGAGGTCGAGCAGCAGATGCAAGCCATGCAGGGTGCGCCGCAAACCCCGATCGAGCAGGTCACGGAGTTGGGCGAAGCTGTGATGGAAAAATTGATTGCCGCCGGCATCACCACCGTGGAGCAGTTGGCCGACATGACGGAAGAAGAGCTGGGTGAGGTTCCGGGTATCGGGGAGCGGTCGGTCGAGCGGATCGCGACCTCGGTTCGGCATTATTTTGGGCACTATGAAGAGGGCGAGGCGCGACCGACCGACACACCCGCGCCGGAGCCGGTGTTGCCGGCCGGAGAAGAAGCCATCGCTGCAGCCCCTGCATCTGATGAGGCTGGGGACGAGGTGCATTCCATGACAAAAACGCCGGAACAGATTTTGTTCGAGCAGGCGCAAACAAGCGGTGGCATTGAAGAGGTTTCTGAATACTCCACCGACGACATTGCTGCAGCGGAGGACCGGCTGTCGAGCTCCGACGCAAATGATGCCGCGGATGCGCGCGAAGAAGGGATCGAAATGGACAACGATACGATGGACAAGCTGGTCGACAGTGCGCAGGAGTACTCTGACGAGGGCATCGACACAGATGGACACGATCGCGGGTAGTTGACCGGCTGTCAGAACCGTTTCGGTGCGCAAAAGAACAGCTCAGCCCTTTCCGTTCGAGCGCCATGGGCGCGCTCGCGGAAGGGGCTGGGTAAATTCACAGTTTCGGGGGATAATACCCTTGAACCAATTTCTATCCCGAGATCGAATGGGGCTGCTATGACCAGCTAGGCGCGAAGGGAAGTTTTTTGGAAAAGGACCGGATGAGCAAAGTTCGTATTAACGATCTGGCACGAGAGCTAGAGGTCAAAAGCAGATCCATTCTGGATGCGCTGACCGCGGTGGGCGTCACCGAAAAGAAGACGCATTCCAGCTCCATCGAAGAAGATGAGGCAGAAAAGGTGCGCGGCTATATCAACCGCGGCAGCCGCTCTTCCTCGTCGTCTTCACGACCCGCAGCGGCGGAGGCACGGCAGGGCTTCAACCTGTCCCATGTTTCCAAGCCGGGCGACGCGCTGAAGGCGATTTTGGAGCGCAAACAGGCTGAAGCAGCCGCACGGAGCATGCCCCCGCCGCGCGCCGCTGTTACGGTGGCGCCGGCCTCGGCGCGTCCGCCGGCAAACGCCCCGGCACCGGCTGTCATCGTCACCCCGGCCGCGACGACGGCGCGTCCCGTGGTGACGGTGCCCGGCGCACTGGCGCAAAGGTCGCCTGCTTCGTCACAGCTGAGCGGAGCGGCACAACCGGTAAATCCGGGTGCACGGCCAGCAGGCACCGCTCCTGTTACTGCGGCCACTCCGGTCGTCGTCACTGCAGCAGCAACGCCAGTTGTGGCTCCTGCGCCCGCGGCGCAAGCATCGCCTGCGCAAGACACTGCGCCAGGGGCAGCCGCGTCTTCCGCGTCGCCCGCAGCCGGAGCGGTAGTTTCTGTTTCCCCCCGAGCGGCAACGCCCGCTTCTTCCGGACCCGTTTCCGGTGCGCCGGCTGCGCCGCCACGCCGCGTCGTGATGCCGCAACCGCGGCCTGCGCCGGCCGTCATCATTCGTCCTCCGGCGATCGCGAGCCGCCCTGTCCAGGGGCCGGTCGTTGCGCGGCCTCCGCTGAACGCTGCGCCGGGCACCGCAACTTCAGCTGCAGCAAGCGCCTCCAACAGCACGCAAGTGGTGCGGTCGAACCAGGGAGCGCCCGCAGCCGGCCGTCCTGCAATGCCGCCGGCCGCTGCGGCTTCGCCTGTCGGTGCCCGTGCCGTTCCCGCAGCGCCTGTCGCCCCCCCGCCACCCGCTGTACCGCCGGTGGCTGCCGCGACCAGTGTGGCAACACCCGCGGCCGTTCCTGCACCGGTGCCGGCAGAAGCGGCGATCTCGGAAACGGCAACCCCGCCCGCCGCGCCTATGGCTCCCGCGGCGCCCGTGCGTCGCGTGGTGCTGCCGCACACCGGGCCGCGGCCGTCCGATACCG
>CAXTRN010000177.1:0-7859 GCA_964246645.1 uncultured Acidobacteriaceae bacterium | reverse complement strand
GGAAGCCGGCGGCCTCCAAAGTCGGTGTCCGCCGCGGGCGCTGTTTTTGGGTCGATAAAACGACTCGGGTTGTTCGATCCCTCGGTCATACCTTCCTTTGCACCTATACGCTGTTCTTATTACATCGGCAGCGGCCATCGACAGCCTGCATTCGTGGCCGCAAGTGGCAACCACTCGCTGTATCGCCGCCCAGCCCGCCTACACCGTATGCAGATAGGCCAGCAGCGACGCCAAACTTTCCGGATCGAGGTTGCCTTGCGCCGGCATCAGGCCGCGACCGTGCAGGATGGTGGCTGTCACCCGTTCGTCATTGGCCGGCGCGCCTGACGGCAGGTAGGGTTTTTGGAAGACGCCCACCAGCGCCGGGCCGTTCCTGGCCTGGTCGACCCGCTCATCATGGCACACGGCACAGCGGGCCTGAAAGACCGCATGACCCTCGCTTTGCTGTGCATTCAGCTGTTCCAGCGGCGTCGGCGGCGCAAGATGACGGCAGCCGGCGAGCAGCACGAGGGCAGCGAGGCCGCCCAGGGCCGGCCCGGAGAAACGCTTTCTCACCTCGCAGCTCATTTCCTTGCAGCTCATCACCTTGCAGCGTCCTTGAAGGTCTGCTCGGCAAGAAAGTTCTGCACCTTGGCCTGATCGCGCAGGATCTCAAAATATGCGCTCTTTAAGAGCTGCGACCGGCTATCGTGGATCTGCTGCCGGATGGCCTGCTGCACCTGCGGATCATTCAAATCACGTTGCCCGGCCTGTGCCTTCTCCAGCAACCGAAAAATCGCGTAGCCGCCCACTTTTTTGGGGTCCGCCGGATCAGGATAAGGGATGATGTCGGTATCGCCACCCACTTTCAGGGCGGAAATGGCGGCAAACAAAGCCGTGTTGGAGCGCAACTGCGATTCGGCAATGGAGCCCATATCGCCGCCGTTCGAGGCCGTTTGCGGATTTTCCGAATAATTCATGGCCACTGTTCCGAAGTCGTCGCCCGCGTCCAATCGGTTCTTCAGCGCTTGAATCTTCTTGCGTGCGTCCGCGTCGGAAGCCGCCTTTGAGTTCTGCAGGTTTCCGGCACTCGGTCCCGGGGTGGTCGTCACCACGATCTGGCCCAAGCTGTAGCGGGTCTCAGGAAGATTGAACTCGGCCTTGTGAGCGTTGTAATACGCGCCCACATCCCCATCGGTCACCGTGATCTTCGAGTTGATTTCCTTATTCAGTAGCTTGTTGAACGTAAGCGAGCGGCGCAGATCGTGGCGCACATCTTCAAGCGTGTGGTTGGAAGCCTTCAACCGCGCGTTGAACTGCTCTTCCGTGAACGGCGCCTTCATCTCCTGCAGCTTCGCATCAACCTCGGCATCGGTTGCGGTCAAGCTCAGCTTCGCGGCGCGCTGCTCGGCAATCTCCTCATCGATCAGCTCGCGCAAGATATTCAGCTTCAAAGAACGCGATTGTTCCACCGTCGGCTGTCCCTGCGGATTGCTTTGCAGTTGCGCGGCATAGCCTTTGTCCACCTCGGTTTGCGCGATGGCTTTGCCGTTCACGGTCGCGAGCACACCGCTCTGCGCAGACTTCTGGCAGCCGGCAAGCGCCAGTGCGGCAGTGAGCCAAAAAGTGGATACAACATAGGCCTTACGCATGCAGAAGTCCCTGAGATAATCCTTATGATCGAGCCAATGAACCAACTACTTCGGCGCCACAGTATTCAACGGCATCGCGGGACGAATCCTGCTGAGCGAAATCGCACTTAACGGTACGCGGCAGGCTCCGGCTTCGCCGCCCTGCACACACCTGCGCACGCGGTCCCATGTTTAGTCTAACGAAAACTGCCGCGGGCCGCAGAATCCGCTCCCTGCGCCGGTGCGCCACCCGGGCGGCCTCAAGCCTCCGCAGCCTTCGTCTGCCCCGGTGGCTGCAGCAGGAAGCACAAACCAGCCCCCACCACCGCCAGGCCCGCAATGGTGTACAGACCGCCGGCAAAGCCGTGGGTGATATCCCGTAGCCGTCCGGTTAGGAATGGGCCGAGAAACCCGCCGATGCCGCCGACCATGGTGATGATCGCAACGCCGCCGGCTGCCGCCTGCCCGCCCAGCACGCGGGTGGGCAGGGTCCAGAACGGGCCCATAATGCTCCAATAGCCCATGGCGGCCAGCGACATGGCGGCCAGCGATAACCCGAAGCTGTGCGTGAGACCTGCCCAGGTGAAGCCGATCGCGCTCAGAATCAGGCATCCGGCGATGTGGCCGCGCCGCTCGCCCGTGCGGTCACTCGACCAGCCGATCAACACCGTAAAGCAGGCCGCCGCGATATACGGCAGCGTCGCATAGCGAGCGATCTGGCTAGCCGCACCTGCCGCCAGCGCGCCACCGGCCGCGCCCGCCCCGCCGCTCTGCATGCTGTGCAGGATCAAAGGCATCCACAAATTGACCGTGTACACCCCGATCTGATCCAAAAAGAAGATGCCCGCCAACACCCACACCATGGGTGTGCGAAAGGCATCGCCGAGCGAGTGCCGCTCCGTCGCGCCCCCGGCCTTGCGATCTTTTTCGAGTTCCGCGTCGAGCCATGCCTTTTCCTCCGTTGTCAGCCAGCTGGCGTCATCCGGCCTGTCTTTGAGCACGAAAAGCACGGAAATCCCCATCAAAAACGTGGGAATGCCTTCCACCAGAAACAGCCATTGCCAGCCGTGCAAGCCACTGCTGCCTTCGAGCTTCAACAGCGCACTGGAGATCGGTGCCCCCACCACGCCAGCAATCGAGGTGGCCGTCATAAATTTTGCAACAGCTCGCGCCCGTTCGCGGGACGGAAACCAATAGGTCAGGTACAAGATCATGCCCGGGAAAAAGCCGGCCTCGGCAACGCCGAGCAAAAAGCGCATAGCTTCAAACGAGTGCGCGCCGCGAACAAACATCATCGCCGTCGCAACCACACCCCACGAGATCATGATCCGTGCGATCCAATGCCGCGGACCGAACTTCGTCAACAAAAGATTACTCGGCAGATCGAAAGACGACGAGCCCAGAAAAAACAGCCCTGCCCCCAGCCCATAGACCGTGTCGCTGAGGTGGAGATCGCGCTTCATCTCCAACGCCGCAAAGCCCACATTGACGCGGTCAAGGTAGGCGAGAATGTACAGGACAAAGATGTACGGGATCAGCCGCCAGGCGATCTTTGAGAACACCTTGGCGCCGTCGACCGGTACGGCGTTGGCTTGTACGGACATTGCAAATGGGATGTTCGGGAATGATTCGGGATGAAGAAAGTTTGGAAGAGCAAATTACAAAGCGCCCAAGGCCACCACGCGCACCGACGTGATTGCCTCCACCGCGCGCAACTGCGTCAGCGCGTTTGCCAGAGCCGCTTGCGAGGCACGCTCGATGCCGTCCACCTGCACCACCGCGACAGCTTGCATGCTTTCCACACCAGGCGTTGCGCTCCCAGCCCGCTTGCGTCCAAGCGCAAAGTTGGCGATGTTCAGCCCTGCTTCGCCCAGCACCGTACCGATGCGGCCGATCACGCCGGGTACGTCCCGATTGCGCACCACCACCAGGGTGCCGGCCAGTTCGGCTTCAATGTCGATGCCGTCGTACCGCATTAAGCGCGGCGAGCTGCCGTGCATCACCGTGCCCGTCACCGCCGAATCCCCCGCAGCCGTGTGCGCGATCAGGCGCAGGGTGGCACCGGTTCCGCCGGGCACGTGTTCGCGCTTGTTTTCATGCAGCCGAATACCGCGTTCCCCGGCAGCCGCCGCGGCATTGATGCGGTTCACGCCTTCAGACCCCGCCAGGAGCCCGGCCAGTGCCGCGTTGCGCACCAGATCGGTTTTCAACTGCGCCAGGCGTCCATTGAAGTTCAGCGTCAGGCTTTCAACATTGCCCAGCCCTTCGGCACCCATGGCATGGGCGAGGAACTCTCCGAGCCGTGCCGCCAGTTCGATATAGGGCGACACTTCTGCGTATTCTTCCTCGCTCAGGGAGGCCACATTCACTGCGTTCTGCACCACGCCCAGCTTGAGAAAATCGCGCACCTGATTGGCGAGCTGGATGCCGATCGCCTCTTGCGCTTCATCGGTGGAACCGGCCACATGCGGGCTCAGCAACACGTTCGGGATTTCAGCATAGGGCGAGTTCTTCAACGGTTCTTCGCGAAACACATCCAGCGCCGCCCCGGCGACCTGACCGCTGCCAAGCGCCTCCACCAGCGCTTCGTCGACGATCAACTCGCCCCGCGCGCAGTTCACGATGCGCATGCCGGGCTTCATAATGGCGAGCGACATGCGGTTGATCAAGCCCTCGGTTTGGGGCGTCAGGCCCACATGGAGTGAAAGAAAATCGCTTTCACCGAAAATTTCGTCGATCGGCACCAGCGTCACATCATTTTCTCGCGCAATCATCGGCGCAACGAACGGGTCATAGCCGAGCAGCGTCATGCCGAAGGCGCGGGCCCGTCGCGCCACCTCGAGACCGATGCGGCCCAAGCCAACGATGCCCAGGGTTTTGCCGCGTAACTCCGTACCCTGCAGGGTTTTTTTGTCCCACTTGCCTGCGTGCATGCCCGCATTCGCCCTTGGAATCGCGCGCGCCATCGCGATCATGAGTCCCAGGGTCAGCTCGGCGACAGCGACGGCGTTTGCACCCGGCGTATTCATCACAACGACCCCGCGCCGCGTCGCTTCCGCCGTATCGATGTTGTCGACGCCCACCCCCGCGCGCCCGATCAAACGCAGCTTCGGCGCTTCTGCGAGCAAGGCGGCATCGGCCTGCACCGCGGAGCGCACAATCAACGCATCGGCATCCACCAACGCTGCCGGCAGACCGCCCGCGGGAATCTCGTCCGCCGTAACGACCTCCCATCCGGGCTCCCCTTTGAGGATGGCAAGCGTAGCGGGCGAGACCTTCTCGGCAATGACGATCTTCACGGAGAGCTCCAAAACGCAAGAATGCGGATGGCTCCAGTGTAGCCTTTGGCTCACCTGGCGTCGCAGTCCTCGATGGCTCCAGCGAAAACCCGCCTTCGTGCGCTACGGGTAAAGCCGCTGTTTGCTCCAGCCATTTTCTTTGCAGGTAAATACGAGGCGGTCGTGCAGGCGATCGGAACCGTCAATCCAGAACTCGATCTCCTGAACATGCAAAAGGTAGCCTCGCCAAAAGGAGGGGCGGGGCACCTCACCTTCCAGGTGTTCCTCCGCGAAGGCAGCGACCTCGTCTTCGAGCACCTTCCGGCTCGGCAAGGGCCGGCTTTGCAAGGAAACCGCGGCCCCGATCTGGCTGCGGCGCGACCGGCTGTGAAAATAGGTATCGGTCTCTTCGTCAGGCAATTCAGTCACGGGCCCGGACACACGCACCTGCCGCCGCAACGACTTCCAATGCATACAAAGGGCCGCCTTCGGGTTTTCGCCCAAGTCATTGCCCTTCCGGCTTTCCGCGTTGGTGAAAAAACGAAAGCCGTGACGGTCCACACCCTTTACCAGCACCATGCGAACACTGGGAAGTCCGATCGGGGTTGCCGTCGCCAGTGCGGCTGCATTCGGATCGTTGGGTTCGGTGCGTTCCGCTTCGTCCATCCAGCGCTGAAAAAGCACCAAAGGATCGTCGCCTTGCAGTTCGGGTCGTTCTTGCATATAGATCTTGATGTTGCGGAAAGGCCTTGCGTTGAAGGGAGATGATAAATGTTTTGCTCACAGCAAAACGGGCCTTGCCGCAGATCGGCTGCCTTACCATCGCAAACGTCTCCTGCCGAAGCAGTGTTTGCTCTCCTTCGAGCGCAGCCTTAGCGCCCCACCGGCGCCGCTCCGGTGCCCGCCGCTCCAGGCGCTGCCCCGGGCGCGACGTAGGGCGGAGGCGGCTGCACCCCGGCGACCTTCAGCGCCTGATCGATGATGCCGAAAAGAAAGGCGGGTGAAACCGCACCATCGATCTTGTCGCCATTGATATACAACACCGGCGTCGAAGCCAGTTCGAGCCTGGAAGCCTGCTCACGCGAAGCATTGATGGCCGTGGCATCCTGCTTGGCAAGGCAGCTGTTCAACTGCGCCATATCGATCTTGCGGCCCTGGGCTTGATCGCGGGTAATGGTGTCCAGCTGCTCGCTGGCGCGCGCAAGGGTTTTTTCCGCCTTGCTGTCCTTCGGGTCAGCCCCGATCTCGCCCGCATGGGCGTGTACATAATCCACCGCGGACCAGTAGGCCGGGGCAGATTGCGAACCCAAGCAGTTCACGTCCACCGCCGCCCGCAGCGCCCAGGGATGGATTTCTTCGAGCGGATAATCCTTGTACACAAAGCGGACCTTGTTGCCGTAGCGCTCCGTTAACGCCGGAAACACAGTCGCATGCAAACGAGCGCAGAAAGGGCATTCCAGATCGTCAAAGCCGACGATCTCCACGGGCGCGCCTTCCGGCCCACCGCGCGCGGGCCGGCCCCCGCCGGAGACCAACATCTTGGGGTCTGCGGAGATATCGAATTTGCTTAACTGCGCCAGTGTTTTTCCATCGCGCGAAAGCAGAAACAGGATCGGTCGCGAGGTGCGGCCCTCGTTGACCACAGTCACGGTGACGGCATCATAGCCGGGAAACTCCGACGAGGTGCGCCCGCCGACGTTGACCGTCGACTCCGGCGGCAGGTTCGCCTTTTGCCGCAAAGCCACTTCGACGCGCCGGGCGAGCTCGGGCGAAAGCGGCGCTCCGGTCGATGATCCTGCAGGCGCGGCCACGGGGGCTGCGGTGCCGGGTGCAGGCTGCTGTGCGTGGCAGCCGAACGGCATCAGGGCGAAGGCGAAAAGGAGGGCGGGGGCAAAACGCTGAAAAACCACAACCGTATTATCGCAGGGTCGTACATGACTCCGTACCCACTTCGGTTTCGGCATGGGTATCTGGACCGGTGTGCGGATCGAAAGCGACATGCGCCCGGGACTCGTCTCAAAAGGCTGTTCCAGAGCGTGGGGCTGTTCAGAGCATGGGAGTTTGGACTTGCTTGCCGGCGTTTGCAGACTTTCCTCGTCGTTTCGCGTCAGAACAGCCGCTCCGCGCGCCGGATATTACCGGCGCTGCCGATATTGGCGAGCGTGAAATTGAAGCGATAGGAGTTTTCATCGCGCACTGTGCCGAGATTGAACTTGCGGTATTCCACGGCAAGCCCGCAGCAGTTCCAGTTGTAGCTGGTCTGCAACGCCCCATACTGCACCGTTCCCTGCAAAGCATCGAGTCCCACGTTTGCCGCTGTCGAAAGCCCCGGGCGTGAAGGCACGCCATACCCGAGCAGCACCCGCAACTGCGAAAAATTCGACACCGGCGAGGTCACCAGGGAGGCGTTCGCGTTGGTGTCCAGCACTTCGGTCGCAAATCGCCCTGGCGCATTCAAGCGCGCATACGACAGGCCGCCAAAGATCGGTCCCTCATGGGCATCCAGATAAATATTGGAACTGGTGAACTTTTTGGCGCCGGTGTCGAGATCGAAGTCCCACTCCACATCGGTGTGCCCGGAGGTGCGCACCCGGAGGCGCGAGATCAGCGGAGAGATGTCGCGCGGTTCGGTCAGGAACGCGATTCCGGACAACGATAACGTCGACTCAAAAAGATTGCGGCGGCCGGTCAGCACGGCATGACCAAAGGTCGGGTCGAAAAAGTAACGCTGCGTCAGCCGCCAACTCAACAGGGGCTGCTGCGCCGGTGGTGGGAGCGATGGGCACCGCTGCGCGTGGCGGGCGTGGGTGGTCATGGGGGTGTCCGGTGCAGCGGTCGAAGGGACCGGGATACCGTTGGCGTCGGTCGAATCGGCTCCGCTGGGTGTCAGGGCATCCGGCACCGCTTCCGGGTCCCCAGCTACTGGGTCTACACCTCCCGCATCTCCAGCTCCCGCATCCACCGCTCCCGC
>CAXTRN010000176.1:0-7896 GCA_964246645.1 uncultured Acidobacteriaceae bacterium | reverse complement strand
ATTTGAGAATGATGGCTACGGCAGAGATGGCGGCCTGGAGTTTGTAGGGATGCAGATAGCGGAGCAGGCGTCCCATGAGGCGGCTGTCGTAGGCTTTGCCGACCACATCGTCATCGATGCCCGGACGGTTTGGGGGCTGGGGAGGGGCGTTGTTTCCAGGCGCGGAAGCGCCATCAAGGGCGGGCTGCGCAGCTGCGCCGGAGTTTGTGCGAGCCCCGTCCGGTTCGCCTTCCCGATTGCCTGGGCCCGGCTGAGCTGTTTCAACATTTGGATTTTGTGGATTCGTGGGTGAATGCGTTGCAGCCGCCATCCTTCCCATTGTAGTGGTACGGGCCTGGCCCGAGGAACCTCCGAAAAGCGGCTCGGCTTTCGCCACGGAGCCCGTGAAAGAATAGTCGGATGGGGACGGCGACGGCGCCACTGGGAATCTATATTTCGGTGCCGTTTTGCCGTGCGAAGTGCTCCTTTTGCAACTTTGCTTCGGGGGTCGGATCACCGGAAGCGGTAGAGCGCTATGTGGGCCTGCTTTGCGCTGAGATTGCGAGCGTGCGCGCGGAGGCGGCGGCCCAGGGAGGCGCGCTGCCCTCGGCGGTGGATTCGATCTATTTCGGCGGAGGGACCCCGAGTCTGCTGGAACCGGGGCAACTGGAACGTATCTTTGCAGCGCTGCGCGGCGAGTTCGCGGTGGAAGCGGATGCGGAGGTGACCTTGGAGGCCGCCCCCGGCCAGATTGGGGCTGCGGTCCTGGAAGCGGCGCTGGCGCTGGGGATGAATCGGGTGAGCCTGGGTGTGCAGAGCTTTGTGGATCGCGAAGCGCAGGCGGTCGGTCGATCGCACACAGAGGCGAGCTGCTTGGCGGAGTTCGAGCGGCTGCGGACGGCGGGCGTGCGAAATCTCGGCGCGGATTTGATTGCCGGCTTGCCCTACCAGACAGAGGCGAGTTGGGCGCATTCGCTGGCGGTGGCTGCTGGATGCGGGCTCGATCATTGGAGCGTGTACATGCTGGAGGTCGATGCGGAGTCGCGGTTGGGCCGGGAGGTGTTGGGCGGCGGTGCCCGGCTGCACGCACCCGCGGTGCCGAGCGATGATCTCGTCGCGGCGCTGTATGCGCAAGCGTGCCGGCAACTGCCCGCGGCGGGCTTCGCGCAGTACGAAATCTCAAATTTCGCCGCGCCCGGCCGGCGTTCCAGGCACAATCTGAAGTACTGGACACGACAGCCCTACGTGGGCTTTGGGCTCGATGCGCATTCCATGCTCTTCGGCGAAGATGGCCAGGCGCTACGATGGGCGAACGCCGATGAGCTGGCCGGATACGACGGTCTGCCCCAGGTCCGCTCGGCGACACGGGTGAGCGAGCGGGAAGCCTTCGAGGAGACTGTTTTCCTGGGGTTGCGGCTTGCTGAAGGGCTGGGGGCGGCAGCGCTGGCGCCGTTTCCACCGAGGTGGAGCATGAGTTTCGAGGAGCGCGCGGCGGTGCTGCATAGCGACGGGTTGTTGGTCAAGAGCAACGATACATGGCGGCTTAGCGGGCACGGCCAGGCGATATCGAACGAAGTGCTGGGTGAGCTGCTCGTGGATGCGGCGGCTTAGGGTGGGTACTGCAGACTGCGATGTGCGAAAGTGTGACGACCGCGTTGCGAGACGGCAGGCATAACCTGAGGTGAATCCCCTGAAGCGAAATACTGATGAAAAGGAAAGATGAGCGAACGAATGATCGATCTGCGCAGTGACACCGTAACGCGGCCGACCCCGGCCATGCGTCGCGCCATGGCAGAAGCCGAGGTGGGCGATGATGTATACGGCGAAGACCCAACCGTGAACCGGCTGGAAAAGCGTGCGGCTGCGATCTTCGGACGGGAAGCCGCACTGTTTGTGCCCACGGGCACCATGGGCAACCAGATTGCCGTGCGTTTACACACGCAACCCGGGCAGGAGGTGATCTGCGAGGCGCGGTCACACCTTTTGGACTGGGAGATGGCGATGGTGGCGGCTTTTTCCGGGTGCGTACCACGCACAGTTGCGGGGGAGCGCGGCATCCTGCGCTGGGCTGAAATCGAAAAGGCGATCGCGCCGAAGATCTATTACCGCGCCCAAACAGGGTTGGTTTGGCTTGAGAACTCACACAATATGGCGGGCGGCACCGTGACGCCGCTGCCGGTGCTGATCGGTATCTGGGAGGGTGCGCAACGGGCAGGGCTGCCGGTTCACCTGGATGGGGCACGGGTGTTTAACGCTGCCGCGGCGGCGGGCGTGCCGGTCGCGGAGCTGACGCGTGGCTTCGATACGGTCATGTTCTGTTTGAGCAAGGGACTCGGAGCGCCGGTCGGGTCGATGCTGGTCGGCTCGCAGGAAGCGATGGAGAAGGCGCGGTCGGTGCGCAAAGCGCTCGGCGGCGGCATGCGGCAGGCCGGTGTGCTGGCGGCTGCAGGTTTGATTGCGCTGGAACAGATGCCAGGCCGGCTCGGGGAAGATCACGCCAACGCGCGCCTGCTTGGAAAGGCCGTGGCGGCTTGCGAGGGCGTGAGCATCGATCTGGCTGCCGTGGAAACCAACATTGTCATCTTTACGTTGGAAGACGGGGGCGATGCGCCCGGCTTCGTTCGCGTGCTGAAGCAGCAGGGCGTGCTGGCCAGTGCCGTGGGACCCCATGCGGTACGTCTGGTGACGCACTATGACGTGAGCAGGGCCGATTGCGAGCACGCGGCCGAGATCGTGACGGGATTGTTGGCGCAGGTTCCGGCGTAGCTGAGCAGCGCTTCCTAAATGGCGCGCTCTGACGGTGGCGCTCAGACAGTGACGTGCTCAGTGATGGCGCACGGACTGGACGCTTGCTTACATGGAGGCTTGGGAGGACATCCGGACCTCGTCCGGCAAAAGGATAGTCGGAGTGTCGGTCAGGCTATGGCTGTCCGCAAGCATGGCCTCGCCGCGCGGAAGGAAAACGTGGATGGCGGTTCCGTGTGCGTGTGGTTCTGCGCGGGACTCGAGTTCAATGCTGCCGTCATGCTTTTGCACGATGCCTTTGCTGACCCAAAGACCAAGACCCGTGCCGGCTTCGCCCTTGGTGCTGAAGAAGGGTTGGAAGAGACGCTCGCGAACCTCTTCAGCGACCCCGGCCCCCTGGTCTTCGATGGTGATACGAACACCGGGCCGTTTCATCCCGATATTGTCTTCCGGAGAGGCGGCGAAAGCAGCGGTCACAGCGACAGTGATCTGGCTGTCCGGTGATGAGGCGTCGGCCGCGTTGCAAAGCAGGTTGGTGAAGACCTGGCGGAGTTCGACAGGGTACCCGGTGACGATGGCCGGAGAAAGCAGGTCGGTTTTTACCCGCACACCTTTTTTGAGAAAGTACCGCTGCATGAGGAGAAGGACGTTCTCTAGAAGTGCCGAAACATCCAGCGCAACGGCGGTGCGAGATTCACGGTACATGCCCAGCAGAGACCGGCTGATCTGGGTGGCACGGTCCAGTTCTGCCCGGGCCGTGTCGAGAAAAGCCTCATTTTCCTCTTGGGAATCACCGGTCTTGATGAGGTAGAGCAGGTTGGCGACGGAATCGAGGGGATTATGGATTTCGTGGGCGATGGTGGCGGCGAGACGACCTGCGGTCGCGAGCTTTTCGGAAGCAAGAAGGGCTGCCTGGGTACGCCGCTGTTGTGTGACGTCGCGCAGCACGAGCACAACGCCCGCCAGTTTGCCGTTACGATCGTGGACCGGCGCGCCGCTATGATCGAGGACGAGTTCGGTGCCATCACGACGAGTAAGAAAGAGCGGTTCCGCAGAAACCAGGATGCGCATTTTGCGACGCACCTCGGCTACGGGTGACTCCGGCATGGTGCGTGCCTCGCCCGCGCGCAAAGGGAAGATCACGTCGAAGGGCCGGGTGAGGGCTTCTGCCTGGGTCCAGCCGCTGAGTTGCTCGGCGGCCTGATTCATCAGCTCAATGCCACCTTCCAGATCGCAAACAACGGCGGCCTCGCCAAGCGAGATGAGGATGGCGCGCAATCGCTGTTCAGAGTCATAGGTCGCCTGTGCGTGACGCCGAAGGGCCGCCATGGTGCCTTGAAACGCATCGCTGACCCGGTGCAAGCGCTCGCGGGCGAAGATACCGATCAGCAGCCCGACCACGAGAGCTGAAACAATGAGCGCGATCAGCGTGTGCTGCAGCTCTGCTTCCCAGCGTTGAACGGCATCGACGCGGTGGCTTTCCTGGTCCTGCACGATGCTGCCGAGCAGCTTGCGCATGGCGTCCATCTGCGCCTTGGCGCGTAGGTTCAACCCCGGATCGCGCGTATCGCCGCCAGCTTCGATGGTGGCAATTACCGGCTCGGCGGTGGTGCGCAGCCAGCGGGCGTGTACTGCACGGAAGGTTTCAAGTGTGCGCAGGTCCGTCGCTGCGCGGGTGGCGGCCTCGTGACCGGCTTGCTGATTGCGCAGGCCTTCTTTCAGTTTGTCGGTGTTGGCCAGCAGCGGTCCACGCGCAAACTCATAGGGCTGCAGGAAAATTTCGTTTTCGGTTGTCTGGTAGGCGCGCAGACCGGTATCTTCATCGAGCACAAGGGCGGTGAGCAGAGTAGCCGTTGCGATATTTCCGTCGGCGAGCTGAATGTTTTCAACGGCTCGTTGCGCATTGAGCAGCTGCCAAACCAGCCCACTTGCGACCAGGCCGATCGCCACCACGGGCAGCAGCAGCATTTGGAGCAGAACGCGATTGAGTTGACCTAAATTCACAGACGCGCAAGCTACAGGGCAAACAGGCTGTCGAGCTTTTCGAGTAACGCGGGTGCGCCTTCACCCTTGGTCATATAAACATCAACGACGCTGGTGACAGCCGCTGGGAGGCCAACGAACGCGGAAAGGAGCACGATAGGTACATCAGGCTTTTCAGCTCGCATCAGCGCCGCGACCTCGCCACCATGCATCCCCGGCATGGCGTAATCGAGAACAACCGCTTCCACAGGTTCCTTGCGGAAAAGTTTAAGGCCCGCGTCGCCGTCCCGAGCCGTGATCACTTTGTATCCTGAGCGCTCCAAGAGCAGGCGCCGTATGTGGAGCCCGACGTGTTCGTCATCCACACAAAGCACCAGGTGACTCGCTTTCGGCATGCCGTGCCCCTCCTGCTCCTGCGGCTTGCTCCCCTGAGAATACCATTTGGGCTCCGTGGCGTGAACGAACGAAGGCGTCATTTACGGTATGCCCTCCAGCTCATTTGATGCCGAAACCGGCTCACAAGGCCAGTACACCAAAACGGGGAGAAGGGGATAGAAGAGCGCCAGGATTGTAGGATGTGAGGACCCCGACGCGGCAGCGACTGCCTGCGCGTACCTTTGCGTCTGCGGCTGGTATGCCGCTTTTTCAGCGGCAAAGAAGCTGTCTGCGGAGCCTGAACCCGGTTCCGCGGTTTTGAAATCAGTAATCCAAAGGTGGGTTTGTGCCTGCATGGAGAGTGGGGTGGCGCCCGCAAAAAAGAGGCGATCGGCACGCAGGCTGACCGGGGCGACCATCGCCGAGGGCTGGGCTGTGAACTGCAGGTTTCCGTCGCTTTGCGCGCCGATATGCGAGGAAAGCAGCCAAACGCCCACTGGATCGGCGAGCGTCGCTTCAAGCGCTTTGAGCGCGCGCGCGGCACGGCTCTCGCAGTCGGCGGGGGCAAGGCCTTCGGCGCGGAAGGCGGTGAGCAGGCGACCCTGCCAGAATGGCAGCTCTTGCAGCAGCAGACCGGGTTGCGCGCCCGTTTGCAGACGCTGCGATAAAAGTTGGAGAAACGGATGCATGGCGTTGCCGAAGGCCCGTGCGGCAAAGGAATTCTCCGGTCGAGGAAGGGGCGGCTGGTGTGGAAGAGCCGACGCCGGTACGTACGGAAGCTGCGGCCCGGCCTCCGGGTGGAAGAGTCGGAGCGGATCGAACCCAAGGGGCAACCGACGGAGGAACGACACTGGCCGCTGAGCGGGTGCCGGTTCTGGCGGTGCGACTTCCTCGCCGGACGCTGCCAGAGCCAGCGGGAGCGGTTGAGGTTGGGCTATAAGCTGCGGAAGCTCGACAGGCTGCGGAAAGCGAAGGGGCTCCGGGGTTCGTCGCGCCGTGTCGCCGGTCGCTGCGAGCAGGCGCTCGAAAACTGGTTTCGCGGCAGCCCAGCCGGCACGTAGGAGACTGCTTTCCCCGGGCTGCTCCAGTTCACCTGTTTTTTTCACGGTGGCTGTGGCAAAAAGGTGAAGCTCTTCTCGGGCTCGGGTGCAGGCTACATAAAAGAGACGCTTGGCTTCTTCGCGCTCGCGGCGGCGCTGCAGTCGGCCGAGCCAGGTGGAGAGCTGGGACGCGGCGTCTCCTTTGCCGGCAATGGGGGCGAGAATCACCTCCGGATGAGCGCTGTCGGCGGTGTCGAGTTCCAGCCATTTCAGCAGTTCGTGCTCCGTGGTGCCGGTGGCGCGCTCCAGGGCGGGGATGAGGACCAGATCCCATTCAAGACCCTTCGCTTTATGGATGGTGAGCAGATCTACGGTAGCGGGCGCGGAGGACGGCTCGGCATAAAGCTTGCGCAGGCGGCGCTCCAGGCCTCGCAGAGTCCAGGGTTCGCTGGCAGCCTCCATTTCTCGTAAAAGGGACAGAAAGCGAAGGGCGTTGGCGCGTTCTCCTGGTTTCAGCGGGGCATCGGCACCTAAAGAGCGCCAGGTGCGCTCCACTTGAGTACTCAGCGGAGTTCGGCCGATGGAGGCCTGTGCCTCGGCGAGAACGGGCCAGGTACGGTGAAGCAGAAGCTGCCCTTCAGCGCTGAGCAGGTGCGCTCGTGTGGAGACCAGATGTGCCACGGTGGCAAACCGTTCCGCCTCCGGGCCTTCGCCGGTCAAAGCGAGCAGGTCGGCGCGGCCCAGGCCACAAACCGGTGACCGAAGCACAGCCAGCCAGGCTACACGGTCCCCTGGGTGCAAAAGCGTTCGGGTAAGGGCGAGCAGATCAAGGATCTCGGTTCGCTCGTTAAGTAATTCGATGTCGACGGCGCGGAAGGGGATGGGGCCGTTCGCCCCATCTGGTTCGCGGGGATTGTCGCTGCGGTCTTGCTGAAACTCTGCGATGACCGGGGCGAGATGAGCGCGGCTGCGGGCGAGCACGGCAATACGCGGGGAGCGGTGTGCGCCGGTTGCCGGTTGCCGGGCGTGCCAGTCGGCAGTAAAGGTTTGGATGCGGGTGCGCATGGCAAACGCGTCTTCGGCGGCAGCCGAGAAAGCGTTGGAGAATTTAGGGTGCTCCGCTACCTCCGTATCTGTAAATACGGAGCCACCAGAAGCAGGGTCGTTCGCCATGCAATCGTCCGGAATGGGGTCGCGCAGCAGACGGGCATGCCAATAGAGGGCGGGGTTTGCTGTTTGGGGACGCGTAGCGGTGGCGGCAACAAACGGGACCGCGGTATTTTCCGTGTGCTCGGCTGTGATTTCCGCAAGGGTGGGCAGGATAAGACCAAAGGCTTGGTTGAATTGATGGACAAGCTCCGCCTGGGAACGGAAATTTGCAGTGAGCCGAAGCGTCCCCAGCGGAACATCGCCGAGGCGTTCCGCAGTTTGCGTGCGCAGAAAGCGCTCCACCCGGGCTTGGCGGAAAGCGTAGATGGACTGTTTGGGGTCGCCGACGAGAAACAGGGTTTGCGTGCTGCCATCCCAATGCCGCGTCAACATTTCGATCAATTCATATTGACCGGCGGAGGTGTCCTGCATTTCGTCCACGAGCAGGTGCCTGCATTGTGCGGCGGGAGTTTGCAGGAGATCGGTTTTGCCGTTGTCGGACCGGAGGAGGTGCCGTGCAAGGAGGGCCATCTCGGAAAAATCACAGGCGCGACGTTCTTCAAATAGAACGGCGAGTTCGGCCAAGGCGCGGCGCAACACACGGAAGAGCGCTTTGGCGACTACC
>CAXTRN010000175.1:5616-7904 GCA_964246645.1 uncultured Acidobacteriaceae bacterium | reverse complement strand
GTGAAGCGAGGCCTTTACGCGGTGAACTTCGGCGGCGGCCAGGTCGACATCACCACGGGAAAATTTGTGTTCACCGCCAGCGAAGCCTACCTGATCGAAGACGGCCGCGTCACCGCACCCGTCAAAGGCGCAACGCTGGTCGGCAATGGCCCCGAAGCGCTGAAGCATGTGTCGATGGTCGGCAATGACCTCGCCCTGGATGAGGGTGTCGGCACCTGCGGCAAGGCTGGGCAAAGCGTGCCGGTCGGCGTCGGCATGCCCACGATCAAGCTGGATCGCATGACCGTGGGCGGAACAGGACGGTAAGGGATGAGCGCCAAGTTGCATCAGGTCGAAAACGAGGTTGGCCACCAGAATCTCTACCTGGCGCAGCAAGCGCTCGACCGCGCCCTGCGCGCCGGCGCCACAGATGCCGAGGCCGTGGCATACGAGGGCGATGAGTTTGGGGTGCATGTGCGGCTGGGTGAGGTCGAGCAGCTGACTGAGGCCGGTTCGCGAGCGCTCGGGTTGCGCGTTTTCGTGGAAACGGAGGGCGGACAGCGCACCGCCACCACCTCCACTTCGGACCTGAGCGAAACAGGCATTACGCGACTGGTCGCGGGCGCCGTAGAACTCGCGAAAATCACTGGCGTGGACCCCTTTGCCGGTCTGCCGGAGCGCGCCGCCTTTGGGATGCATGATCCCGCGTCGCAGGCGCTGTTCTTTGAGGATGCCAACGCGATTCCGCCGGAGGAGCGCATCGCCATCGCCAAGCGCTGCGAGGCGGCAGCGCTTGCGTTCGACACACGTATCCAGAACTCCAAAGGCGCCAGCTTCGATTGCTCCTCGACGCACCGTGCCATGGTGAACTCGCGCGGCTTCATTGGGGAATATCGACGGTCTTACTGCGGGTTTTCGGCGACGCCGATCGCGCAGGATGCGAGCGGCATGCAGAGCGGGCATTGGTATTCAAGCGCGCGCACGGCACGGCTGCTTGAACAGCCGGAAGCAGTCGGGCAGACGGCGGCACAGCGTGCGCTGCGGCTGCTGGGGGCGCGGCGTGTGCCGACCCAGCAGTGCCCGGTCATCTTTCCACCGGACACCGCACGCGGGCTGATGGGCAACCTGCTGAGTGCCGCCAATGGCGATGCCATTTATCGCAATGCGAGCATGTTTGCGGGCAAGCTCGGCGAGCAGGTGGCCGGGGAAAACATCACCATGGTCGACGACGGCACGATGGTCTTCGACCACGCGCTCGGCGATGGCAGCACGGTGCGTGTGGGCGGCTTCGGCACTTCGCCCTTCGATGGCGATGGGCTGCCGACGCGGCGCACGGTGATGATCGAGCGCGGCGTGCTGAAAGAACTGCTGCTGAACACCTATACCGGACGCAAGCTGGGCCTCGCGTCGAATGCGAAGGCTTCCCGCGGCCTGGCAGGAACACCGGGCATCGGCGGCGGCAACTACTTTCTGGAGCCCGGAACGGAGACGCACGAGGAGATCGTCGGCGGCGTGCGGCAAGGATTGCTGGTGCTCAGCACGATGGGTTTCGGCGTCAACCTGGTCACGGGCGATTACTCCCAAGGAGCAAGCGGGTTGTGGATCGAGAACGGCGAGATAGCCTTTCCCGTCGAAGAGATCACGATCGCGGGCAATCTGAAAGACATGTTCCGCAACGTGAGCGCGATCGGCAACGATCTCGAATGGCGTGGCTCGGGCGCGGTGCCGACGGTGCGGATCGAAGGCATGACCGTCGCGGGCAGTTGATCTTGGATGGCCAATTTGGGTAGCTGATCTTGGGTAGCCAATCTTGGATAGCCATCCTCCCCCGTACTTCAGGTGATGATTGAGAACTTTGTGAAACCAGGGTCGACAACGCTGGGAGATCGCGCGCAGCGAACACCTTTCGGCGTGTTGGAGCGAGCAGGACCGACGTTCTCGTCCCTGCCTGACCGCATCATCGTTACCCTCTTGGCAGGCTACGGCATCGTGGTCCTGGGAGTTTTGCTCCTTGGGCCTTTTCGCTTTCTACCTGCGGAGGACGCCGTCATCCTTCACCAATACAGCAAAAACCTTGCTGCCCATGGTGCCATCACTTATTACGCGGGGGGCCCGAAGGTAGAAGGCGCGACTGACTTCGGATGGATGCTGATCGTAGCTATCGCGATGCGGATGGGGTTCTCGCCTATGGGGGTTACCTCCGTGCTCAATGCAGTGAGTTTGATTTTCCTTGGCTTCCTTTTGCTGCGATTGGCACGAATCCCTTGGACGTTTTTCCGGATTTTGGCTGTCGCGGGTGCAGCAGGGCT
>CAXTRN010000175.1:0-5516 GCA_964246645.1 uncultured Acidobacteriaceae bacterium | reverse complement strand
GGAGAATGGCTTCCCCTCCCTTTCATCGTCAAGGCAGATGTGCACCGGTCCTTGGGTGTGCTTGTCCCTCATTCAGTAACGCAAAGCCTCAAGTATCTATTTCTGGACGGTGTGCTGCTTGTTCCGCTTGCGCGGCGTGGTTGCCTGCGTCCTTTTCTCCTGGTATCCCTGCTGGTAGTTCCCACAATATTCTATTGGACCATGCGGTTAGACCAGAACGTGGGAGACCGCTTCTTCTTCTATCTCCCGCTCGCTGGAGCGGTGCTGGTTGCAACTTGCTGGGGAGCGCTCGAGCAGGCTCAGCGTAAGTTAGTATTGCGAACGGCTACGGCAGCTTTCGTAATCCTTATGCTGGGCCCTTTATGGCGCGAAGTACGATCCTTTCGAGACTACCAATTCCACAATGTTCAAGAGATTGCCGCAGGACTCGGGCAGCTTCCTTCAAGAGGTTCCATGCTTACCTCGGAGGCCGGCTATCTTGCGTATGGGTCCGACTGGACCTCCTATGACGCCTGGGGTTTAGATACAGCTCGGTTCGCGAAGCACTTCATCCAGCCGGCGGATGTGGTGTCGTTGACACCTGATCTGATCGTCTTACACCCAGATATACCGGGTGATTGCGTTCCGAAAGCACAATGGCCACAAAGTTACGTGGACCGCAGTTGGGAGCATATGATCCGCAATGTAGCTATCGGTGCTCAGATCCCTCAGGGTGCTCAAAAGTCGAGAACTTACGAGCTCTGGTATCTCACCTTCGGCTCAGAATTCTATCGGACCCGGAAGCATTGGAACTATGGAGGAGGGGATCAAGAATGCTTCTTTCTGAACCGAAGCTCCATGGAATACCAAGGCATGGTATCTCTGCTTGAGCGACATCACGCCCGACCGGCGAGCGAAGAAGGCAGATAGAAGACAGGCAGGTAGAAAAGAAGCAGTTATCCATGTAGTGACTTTCACTCACATGCACGACGTGCGTCTCAAAGTCCGCTGCTGTACCGCTTTCGAAGCGTCAATCCCATGCCCGTTGCATAGGCGTTTGGGATAGCGGAGCGGCTAGAATCCTTGCATGGCGGAGCCGTTTCAGTTCGCGCATCGTGTTGCCTTCGACCCTGCCGAGGCGGAGGCCATTTTGCGGACGGTGCCGGCGCGGGCGGGCGTGTTTGCCCTGCGAGGGGAGCGACCCACCGACCAGCCGTACCTGATGCGCGCCGCGGACCTGCGGCGGCGGTTGCGGCGGTTGCTGCTGCCTTCAGAGGCTGTCGATGCGGAAGGTAAACCGGTGCTGTCGAAGCGGCTGAACCTGCGCGACCGCGTTCGCTGGGTGGAGTGGAGTGAGACGGGATCGGAGTTTGAAGGCGTACTGCTGCAATATCAGGCTTTGGTCGCCAACTTCGGCGAAGAAGACGCGCGCAAGCGCATGCGGCTGTTTCCGCCGAACTTCTTGCGGGTGACAATGGCGCATGAGCATCCGCGGGTGCATGTGACCAACAAGATGAGCCGGCGCGGCTTGCTGGAAAGTTTTGGGCCGTTTGCTTCGCGGGCCGCGGCGGAGCGCATGGCGGAAGCCGTGGGCGAAATCTTTCAGCTGCGGCGCTGCCATGAGGATCTGGTGGTGCATCCGGATCATCCGGGGTGCGCGTATGGCGAGATGAAGCGCTGCATGGCGCCGTGCAAGGTGGCCTGTTCGGCGGAAGCGTATGCGGCCGAGGCGGCAGGCGTATTTGGGTATCTGCGGTCCCGTGGCGAATCGCTGATGGCGGAGATTGCGCGCAAGCGGGAAGCGGCGAGCGCGGCAATGGACTTTGAGGCCGCAGCCGCCTTGCATCGGCAATGGGAAAAAGCAAAAGCGGTGGCGGCCTCTGCCGACCCGCTGGTGCGGGCAGCGGGTGAGGTGCGGGCGTTGGTGGTGCAGGCGGCGTCGTGGGTGACGCAGGCGGAGGCGGCAGGTGGGTTCGGGCCGGAGATGAGCGCAGAGACGGACGCCGAGATAGGAGCCAGGACGGCAGCCGGTGCGGCAGCTTTCGCTGCTGGGCATGCCCGTGAGGCCGCAGGCGGAAAGGAAGATGCGGCGGTGTTTCTGTTTGAGGGCGGACGGCTAGCAGGGCCGGTGCGGCTTTCGACGCTGGGTGTGCGTGCGGTGCGTGAGCAAACGGCGGTGGGGTCGAGTCTGTTTGCGCAACCGTTGATGCTGAGCGCTGTTCCGGAAGGGACGGTGCCGGTGAGCGGCACAGGCGCGGCGCTTTCTCCGGAAGACCGGGCTTTGGCTGCCTTGCGCCGGTTGGAGGCCGAAGTGCGTGCGGCAGGAGATCCGGAACCTGCGGAACGGGGCGATGCTTTCGCGCTGTTCAAACGGTGGTATTACCGTCCGGAGAAGAGCCGTGCCGGCGAGGTGCTTTTACCGAATCCTGACGGCAGCTGGCCGGTGCGGCGGTTACTAAATGCGGCGGCGAGGGTGGTGTTGGGCCCGCCAACGGCCTTGCCGCCCGTGGATCGCGAAGCCGCTAAAGTTTTCGGCGAAGCTGCCGATGAAGTGGCTGCGACACAAGAAACCATGCAGGAAGGCAAGCAAAAGATCAAAACGCGTGTGCTGCACCCTGGTCGCGAGGGTGTGGAAAGGACGGTGCCTGTATTGCCGAAGCGAACGAAAGGAGCACGGCGCGGAAAAGCATTGTTGCCGGATGAAATGGTGATGTAGGAAAGGTGGTTACCCTGCGAAGCTGTTAGCCAATTTTGAAGGGAACGACTGCACGGTGCCGAATCCAACTCCGTATCATTCGAAGATTTCATGAATGGTTATAGGTCGGATCGAAACCACAAGGAGCTGATGCATGCTGTTAGGATTCGCGCTGCCGCGCACTGCTATTCTGACGACCGAATGCCTTGCAGGAGAGTTTCTTTGTGATTGAGCTTGCGTTTTCGATTTTGGCTGCTGATTTTGCGCACCTTGCCGAGGAGATGGCCACGGCGGAGCGTGGGGGTGGCAGCATGGTGCATGTGGATGTGATGGACGGGCATTTTGTGCCGAACATTACCTTTGGGCCGCCGGTGGTGAAGGCGATCCGGCCGGTGACCCGGCTGCCGCTCGATTGCCACCTGATGATTGAAGATCCGGATCGATTTATCCCGGCATTTGCCGAGGCCGGGGCTGATTTTATCGGCGTACATGTGGAGGCTTGCCGGCACCTGAACCGGACGCTGCAACTGATTGCCGAGCATGGGGTGGGCGCGGGCGTGGTGTTGAACCCGGCGACGCCGCTGGAGATGGTATTTGAAGTGCTGCCGATGGTGCACCACGTGCTCGTGATGAGTGTGAACCCGGGTTTTGGCGGGCAGAAGTTTCTGCCGCGAGCGGTGGAGCGGATTGCGGCGCTGGCGGAACGGCGGCAGACACTGGGACTGAATTTTCGCATCGAGGTCGACGGCGGGATTGCCGATGAAACGGTGCAGGCGGTCGTGGCGGCCGGGGCCGATATGCTGGTAGCCGGATCGGCGATTTTTCAGCCGGGCAAAACGGAGGAGAACGCGCGGCGGTTTCTGGAGATCGCACGGGCAGAAGTGGTGTAAGAAAGCTTCAGCACATTCGGCTCCGCTTTGGGGCAAGCTGGGCGGGGCAAGCTGGGCTGAACAAGCTGGGCGGGTTGCTCCGGAGCAACCATAGCGTGGGCGATATACGCCAAGCGTGACCATGCCGTTGCTGGACTTCCCTGCGGCCGGAGGTCGGAGCTTCGTTCGCCGCCATGGTGGTTGACCTGCGGTGCTGCGAGACGTCGAACAGGTGAACCGGCGTGCCTGGTGGCGCAAGTGCGGGGTTCGTGGGCAAGCCGCAGTCCCCCAGGTCGCCCAGACCATGCGCGGGCAGATAGAATGTTGGCAGACGTGGCCCCTGCTGGTGCAGCAGGCACCAGGTTGGATTCAAAGTTGTTGTTTCAAGGTGTTTTGGAGTTTGCATGCGCTTGTTGTTTCTTCCGTTTTACGACCGCTCGGCCCGTCCCCTGCTCCCGTCTTCCCGACTTCGCGTTCCCGGTCTCGCCGTCGTGGCGCTTTTATTGTGTGCGCCCGTTTTAAGCGCGCAAGACACGGCAGCACCGGCGCAAGCGACCGCGCAGGCCGGAACACCGGCGCAGGCCGCGCCGGCGCAACCAGCAGGGCAGGAAACGCAGGCACCGGTCAAGAAGAAGCGCAAGTTCATTCAAAAGGACGAGCCCGCGAAGGGCAGCAAGGCCGCGCAAAAGCAAGCGGCAGGGCAGAAGCCGGCCGCAGAACCGGACCAGGCAGCAGAGCAGAAAAACGTAGCGCCGGCCGGCGGCGACGCCGCGGCAGCAGCAGCGGCAACCCCAGCTGCAGCAAACTCAGCAGTGGCAACCCCAGCTGCAGCAAACTCAGCAGTGGCAACTCCAGCCGCGGCAAAGGCCGACAAAAAGAACAAGCTGCACATTGCCAAGGACGAGCGGGTCAAGCCGACCAAGGACACCGTGGCGGAACTGCGCCGGGAAAAGAAATACAACCCCTTGGTCGGCAAGGACGCGGAGTTGCCGGATAAGCAGCTGTATGACAAGGCCTTGATTGAAGAAAAGAAGGGACACTTCGACGTGGCCCGCCTTGATATGCAGACGTTGCTGAGCACCTATCCGGAGTCGCAATACCTGATGCGGACGAAGCTGGCGTATGCGGATTGCTGGTTCAAGGAGGGTGGGTCGGCGGCGCTGGCGCAGGCCGAGCAGGAATACAACGACTTCATCACCTTTTTCCCGAACGCTCCGGAAGCCGCTGAAGCGCAAATGCGCATGGGCGACATTTACCTGAAGCAGATGGACGTGCCGGACCGCGATTATTCAAAGGCGATCAAGGCCGAAGCGCAATACCGCATCATGATGAAGACGTATCCAGATGCGCCGCCTTCGGTGCACAAGGAAGCGGAGCAAAAGCTGCGCGATGTGCAGGAAGTCTTGGCGCAACGCGAGTTCGATCTGGCGCAGTTTTATGGGTTGCGGAATAACATGCCGGCGGCGATTGCACGCTACCAAACGGTAATTGACACCTATCCGCTGTTCAGCCACATGGACGACACGCTGATCGGGCTGGGCGACGCGTATGAGACCGATGCAAGAACGGTGCGCGCACAGCCGGTATGCCAAAAGGGCTTGACGGTGCCCTGCCTGCCGGAAGCGGCAAAAGCGAAGTTGGAAGAAACCTACGACGGCAAGGCGGCAGCGGCGTATCGCACCGTGGTGCTGGACCATGCAGCCGCACCACACGCGGAAGACGCCCGTGAACGGCTGCAAGGCATGAACCTGCCGTTGCCCACGCCCACGGCGCAGCAGGTGGCGGCCAGTGAGGTGCTCGAAGGCAGCCGTGCGCAGTACACGATGCGCAAGCGGTTGGAGTTGTTGCTGATTCGCAAGCCGGATACGGTGACGGCGGCGCAGGTGGGGGCTCCACCGCTGGAAGACGCGCCGGCTACGGTGGCCCCGACGATCGTGAAGCAGATTCAGGCGGATTATGAGGCAGCGTTGAAC
>CAXTRN010000174.1:0-7914 GCA_964246645.1 uncultured Acidobacteriaceae bacterium | reverse complement strand
ATGTTCCACCACGGCCACAGCGCGCCCGTTGCGTTTCCAGTCCTCAACCAGGCTGGCGAGGTGCGAGCGCGCCGCCGCTGTATGCACATTCTTCATCTATCCAGGGTGCCACCTTCCAGGCATCAACAGCGAAAGGCATCTGCAGCGAAAGGCATCTGCGGCGAAGGGCGTCTGCGGCGGAGGCATCCCCCGCGAAGAATTTATATGGCGCGCGAGCCCATCTTTTCAGAAATCCCTGCGCACTGTGTGCCATGGCCGAAAAGTCCGCTTTGAGCCCGAAATGCTGTCTACGGCCTCCATCAGAGCCTCTTTGCACACGATCCGAACCTCTTTTCCACCACAAATTCAGCTTTGTACCCCAAAATGCAAAGTTCAGCTTCTACATACCTTCCTGAGTGTGTATCATCCAGTCCTATCAAGGTTTGTACCCAGGCCGTCGCTCCGGAACGCAATCACCCGTTTGTGTCATCGGCAGCGGCGACTGAAGGCCGCAAGCAGCAGGACACGAAAGAAGGATCGCGAAACGATGGTTGAAGCCGTTGTGCTGTGGAACGAGCCGAATAATCTGTCCCATTGGAACTTCAAGCTCGATCCCAACTGGGAGCGCTTCAGCGACATGGTCAAGCGCGCTTCGGCAGCCATTCGTGCCGTCAACCCGTCGTTGCCGATCGTCCTCGGCGGCGTTTCTTCCTGCGACTGCGACTTCCTGCGGAACATGGCGGCTCAGGGCGTGATGGAGGCCGTCGACGCCGTCGGCGTGCATGGCTTTCCGCTCGACTGGCACCATTGGCAGCTCAGCGAGTGGCCCGACCGCGTGCGCGAAGCCGGGGAAGTCAGCGGCAAACCCGTCTGGGTTACCGAGGTCGGTGTGTCCTCCTTTGGAGCCGAAGAGGTACAAAGCTTCGGTCTTGAGCGCACGCTCGATCTGCTGAAAGGCCATACCGAACGCCTCCACTGGTACAGCCTCTTCGATTTGCCACCTTCCTGGCCGGCGGAAACACGCCACAAGGAGGCGGAAGGCTCTGCCTACTACCGCCACTACTATCTCGGCCTTATCAAAGCTGATGGCCAACCCAAGCTGGCGGCGCGATCGTTTCCGCGCGACGGCAGTGCCGGTCTTTGCCAATGGTTTCACTTCGAAGATCCCCGGCTCGAAGACGCCGCGCGCTGGATGCAGACTCAAGGGGTTGAGTACCTGCGCACCGGCCTCAGCTGGGCCGACAGTTATCGGCCCAACGCCGAGGCCTGGTTCGATCGCCAGATGCAGGTTCTGGCACCCTTCCGCGTCGCCCTCACGCTTTGCTTCACTCCCGGCCATCTTGGCTTGGAGGATCACCACACCAGCCCGCCGAAGAACAACGAAGATTTCGCGGATTTCGCGGCCTGGGCCGTCGCCCGGTATGCGCCGGCGGGCAACGGGTCTTCCCGCCCTGCTGCAACTGTTCAAGCCATGGAAGAGGAGCCCGTCGCAAGCCTATGAGCAAACAGATCCTTATCACCGGGGGCGCGGGCTTCGTTGGGTCTCACCTGGCTGACGGCCTGCTCCGCGCGGGGCATAGCGTCCGCATCCTTGACGACCTCACGCCGCAGGTTCATGCGGCCGGGCGGCCTGACTACCTTGCTCCCGAGGTTGAACTCATCGTCGGCGACGTGCGCGACCCGAATCGACTGCGCGAGGTCATCGCCGGGGTTGACGTCATCTTCCACTTCGCCGCCACGGTAGGCGTTGGCCAGTCCATGTACGAGATTGCCCGTTACATGAGCGTCAATACCCAGGGCACGGCGGAACTGCTGCAAGCGCTGCTGGACGCAAAGCACATGCCTGAAAAGCTGGTCGTCGCCTCGTCGATGTCGATCTACGGCGAGGGCCGCTATCGGTGCACCGCCTGTGGCAAAGCCGCTGCGCCTCCGGTGCGCTCGGTCGCGCAGCTCCGCTCCGGGCAGTGGGATCTTCCCTGCGACAGCTGTGGCGGCCTTCTTGCCCCCGTGCCGACCGACGAGACCAAACCCTCCGAGATCAACTCCGTGTACGCCCTTTCCAAACGCGATCAGGAGCAGCTTTGCCTCATCTATGGCCGAACCTACGGGTTGCCGGTGACCGCGCTTCGCTTCTTCAACATCTACGGCACACGCCAGGCGCTTTCCAATCCCTACACGGGTGTAGCCGCTGTTTTCGCTGCCCGCATGCTGAACGGCAACGCTCCTATGGTCTTTGAGGACGGCGAGCAAATGCGCGACTTCGTGAGTGTGCACGACATTGTGCGCGCCAATATTCTCGCCATGGAGCGGCCCGAATCCAACGATGAAGTGATCAACATCGGCTCCGGAGAACCGATCACCATCCGCCGCGTCGCCGAACTGCTGTCCGGGGGTCTGGATAAATCCTTCAATCCAGTCATCACGCAAAAATATCGCGCCGGCGATATCCGTCACTGTTATGCCGATATCTCCAAAGCGCGCAAGCTGTTAGGCTACGAGCCTCAGGTAACGCATGAAGCCGGTTTCCGCGAATTGGCCGCTTGGCTCACCGAGCAGGAAGCCGAAGACAAGGCTGAAACCATGCTCAAAGAATTAACGACCTACGGGCTGACCGCCTGATGGACGGAGCACCGGCATGCCGCTACGGCACGCGAGACCAGACACGAGTGCGGAAGGGATGAAGCGATGAAAGCGGGTGGCGCGCAAATAGCTCTCATTACCGGAGGAGCCGGTTTTATCGGGTCCAATCTCGCGCAACGGCTTTTGGAGGAGACAAGCCTCCATGTACGCGTCTTCGACAACCTGTCTCGCCGCGGCGTGGAACATAACGTCGCCTGGTTGCGTTCCTTGCCCGGCGCCAAGCGGCTGGAAATTGTTGAAGGCGATGTGCGCGACGCGCAGGCCGTTGCTGAGGCCGTCCGGGACGCGTCGGAGGTTTATCACCTCGCCGCCCAGGTGGCAGTCACCACCTCGATCGGCGACCCGCAAGCCGACTTCAAAACCAATGCTCTGGGAACGCTGCACGTTTTAGAGGAGGCCCGTCGCTCCGCACGTAAGCCGTTTCTTCTCTTCACGTCGACGAACAAAGTGTATGGTTCGCTTGAAGCTGTCCCGGTGCAACGGACAGCGACACGCTACGAAGCCACGCGCCCACACTTTCAGGGTGTCGCCGAGGACGAGATCCTCGATTTCCACTCCCCTTACGGTTGCTCCAAAGGTACGGCCGATCAGTATGTTCGCGACTACGCCCGTATCTATGGCTTGCCGACGGTCGTGTTTCGTATGTCCTGCATCGCCGGCCCGCATCAGTTCGGCAACGAGGACCAGGGCTGGGTGGCGCACTTCTTCTACTCCGCACTGGCTGGTTTGCCGATCACCATCTACGGGGACGGTCGCCAGGTTCGCGATGTTCTGCATGTTCACGACCTGGTGGATGCGATGCTTTCGGCCCGGAACCACCGGCGGACCACCCGCGGACAGATCTACAATCTGGGCGGAGGGCTTTCCCGCTCGGTTTCCGTGCTCGAAATGCTGCGCCTGATCGAAACCCATGTCGGACGGCCGCTCGACCTCCGCTTTGCGGGCATCCGGCCCGGCGATCAGCCCCTGTATATCTCCGATACGCGCAAACTGGAGCGGGACGCCGGTTGGCAGCCGCGCCTTGCCTTGTCTGATATTTTGAACGGCATACACGCTTTTTGGCTGGAAAACGAGCCTGCCATTCGGCGTCAACAGGCTGAAGTGCTCCCCGCGGCCGACCTGGTAGCGGAGGAGGTGGCATGAGGTACGCCCTCGTCAATCCACGCTGGACCTTTGAAGGCTCCACCTATTTCGGCTGTCCCGACGCGCACTTTCCTTTGGAACTGCTTTCCGCACGTGAGTTTTTGCGGGCCGCCGGGCATGAGGTGCTCCTTGTGGACGCCCTTATGGAAGACCTTACCCCGGCCCAGGTGCGTACGCGTCTGGACAGTTTCCACGAGGACTTTCTTGTCATTCCCACCGCGCCTTCGTACCTCTTTTGGCGCTGTCCACAACCCGAACTGCGCATCCCGCGCCTTTGGATCGCTGAGCTTAGAAAGCCCTCCGCGCTTTCCGAAGCCTCCGCACCGAGTCGCCCGGCGCAGACCGTCGTGATCGGTCCGCATGGCTCCGCGACACCCCTCGCCACGCTCGAAAAAACCGGCGCCACCATCGTCCTTCGCGGTGAACCCGACCAAACTCTGCCCCAACTCGCCTCCGTCCCGTGGGAGATGATTCCCGGTTGTTGCTGGCGCGACGCAAGCGGGACGGTCCGGCTTGGCCAGGGACTCGGGGCCACCGATATGCGCGCCCTCGGGCCGCTCGACTATTCGGACTATCCTGTCGAGCGCCACAGCCACAAGCACCACATCTTTCCGGGCAATGGTGCCGATCACCTTCGCCTGGGTGCCGAGGTGGAGTTCGCCCGCGGCTGCCCCTGGGCCTGTTCATTTTGCAATAAAACCCTGTTCCGCAATAAATACCGGGAACGCGAACTGCCGTCTGTTCTTTCCGAGATCGACCAGCTCATCAGTCGTGGCGTGGACTACATCTATTTCATTGACGAGATTTTCGGTGTCGGTAAGACCGTCCGCACCTTGCTCGAGGAGCTCGCAAAACGCCCTGTTTCTATCGGCTTCCAGTCCAGAATTGATCTATGGGATGAAGAAGGCATGGATTTGCTCGCTGCCGCCCACACCGTTTCCTTTGAGTGCGGCGTTGAATCGATCACGGATGCGGGCCGCGACGCGATGAACAAGAACTGCCGCATGACGACCGAGCGCATCGGCGATCTGCTCATCTATGCTCGCCGGCGTATCCCCTGGGTTCAGGCCAACCTGATCAAAACGCCCGAGGACGATCCCGCGCTCGTGGCGCAGTGGCAAACACGCATGAAAGCCGCCGGCGTTTGGGTTTCCGAACCTGTTCCCATGTTCCCCTTCCCCGGCAGCCCGCAATACGTGCAAACCTTTGGCGCACAACCAGATGAAACGGCCTGGGAACGCGCCCATTCGTTCTACCTCAACATTTTTTCGGAAAAGGGATTCAGCGATATTCAGGCGGAGCATCCACTCAGCCTGGCCGAACTGGAAACGCAGGACCTCGCATGCGTTTCCTGATGACGACCGACACCGTGGGCGGCGTCTGGGCCTTCACCTGCGAGCTTGCGGGCGATCTGCTGCGCCGCAAACATGCGGTCGCGCTCGTCAGCTTCGGTCCACCCCCTTCGAGCGATCAAAACGAGTGGATCGACAGGCAAAGCTCGCGCTTCGGCGATGATTTCGTCTTTCGGGCGGGCAGCGCGCCTTTGGAGTGGGCGCAAAAGAACGAAACCGCCCTGACCGCCGGTGAGCCGACTCTGGCCGCCGTCGCGGAAGCCTTCCGGCCTGACCTGCTGCTTTCTAATCAATTCTGCTTCGGCGCCGTTCGTCTTCAATTGCCGCGCGTGGTGGTCGCACACAGCGATGTGCTTAGTTGGGCGGCGGCGGCAAAACCTTCCGCCCAAGAACCGTCGCCTTGGTTGAACCGCTACACGGCTTTGGTGCAGCGTGGCCTGCTGCAGGCCGACGCCGTCGTTGCCCCTACCTCCGCGATGCTGGGAATGCTGAAGGCCAACTTCTTCCTCCCCTGCGACGGCACCGTGATTGCCAACGGACGGCGAATCGCCTTTCCCGACCGCCTTCAGAACGCAGACCAAGCCCGCAAGCTGCAGGCCGTCACCGCCGGTCGTTTGTGGGATGAAGCAAAAGGTTTGGACCTCCTCACCTCAGCCGATCTGCCTTTTCCCGTGCTAATCGCCGGCGAAACCAGCTTTGGTGGCGAACACGCGCCTACTCTGCCCGAGACTGTCGAGTGCATGGGCCCGCTCGCACCCGATCGCCTTTACGCTCTTTTTTCCCAAAGCTCGGTATACCTGTGCACTTCGCTCTACGAGCCCTTCGGCCTGGCCCCGCTCGAAGCCGCCCTTTGCGGCTGCGCCGTGGTCGCTCGCGATCTGCCGAGTCTCCGGGAGGTGTGGGCCGACAGTGCCCTGTATTTCACCGATGCCCCATCCCTGGCCAGCAGCCTTCGACTCCTGGCAGACGACCCGCATCTGCTTGCCCAACTTCAGGAGCGCAGCGCAACACGTGCCGCCCAGTTCACCCCCGAGCGCATGGTTGACAGCTACCTGCAACTCTTTCAGACCGTCCTCCAGAAGCCCCAGTCGCTTTCGCCTGTCACACCACTTTTGCATGTCGCTTAACTTTCGCATCGCCTATTTCGCACATTCGGTGCGCTCGGATTGGAACAACGGCAACGCCCACTTTCTCCGTGGGTTGCTCGACAACCTGCGCGTGCTTGGCCATGCTGTGACCGTCTACGAACCAAGCGACGGCTGGTCAATACAAAATCTGCGCCAGGAGCCGAAAGGCGAAGCCTCCCTGCGGCAGTTCGGTCAGGTATACCCGCATCTATCCGTAGCCACGTATGAAGAATCCGATATCGCCGCCCAGGACTGCTGGCGAGAAAAGCTGTGCGACCTCGATTTCGTGCTTGTGCATGAGTGGAACCCTCCCGAACTCACGCACACCCTTCTCAGTCTTCGCGAAGAACTCGGCTACAAGCTGCTTTTCCACGACACCCATCACCGCGCCTCGTCTTCGCCCGAAAGCATCCGCGCCCTCGGCATCGAGCGCTTCGATGGCATTCTCGCCTTCGGCGAAGCGCTGCGCTCAATCTATCGCGACCGGTTTGGCCTCGAACGCGTTTGGACGCTGCATGAGGCTGCCGATGTGGAGGTCTTCAAGCCCATCGACACGGCTTCTCCCGAGCTGGACCTCGTCTGGATCGGCAACTGGGGGGACGAGGAACGCTCGGCCGAGATCCGCGAGTTCCTCCTTGATCCCGCCAAACAGCTGCCAAAGCTCAGGTGCGGCATCTACGGCGTCCGCTATCCCGAAGACGGCCTCGAAGCCCTCCGCGACGCTGGGGTACGCTATGGCGGTTACCTGCCCAACCTCGACGCACCCACGGCGTACGCCGATGCTTCGCTCACCGTTCACATTCCGCGCCGCCAGTATGTGGAGGCCATGCGCGGTATTCCCACCATCCGTGTCTTTGAAGCCCTGGCCTGCGGCATCCCGCTGATCTCCGCGCCCTGGCAGGATACCGAGGGACTCTTCAACCCCGGTGACCTCCGTTTCGTGCGCTCCGGCACTGAGACGCGCACGTTGATCCGCGGCTGGATGGAAAACATCGATGCAGCGAAGGAATTCGCGCTTGCCGGCCGGCAAACCGTTCTCGACTGGCACACCTGCCGGCATCGCGCTGAACAGCTCAGCACCATTCTGGAGGACGGCCGCCGGTGAAAATCTTCGCGTTCGGCTCCAGCATCGTTTCTTCCTACTGGAACGGTGCAGCCACCTATTACCGCGGCTGCTACAAGTACCTCGCCCGCCTCGGTTATGAGATCACCTTCGCCGAGCCCGACGCCTATGGTCGCCAGCAGCACCGGGACGATGACGATTTCAGCTACGTTTCTTCCCTCGTGTATCAACCGCGCGAAAAAGATGGTGGCCGCGACCTCGACCGCATGCTCGCCCTTGCCCGCGGCTTCGACATCGTCATCAAGCATTCCGGCATCGGTTGCGACGACGCTGAGCTCGAAACCCGCGTTCCCAAGGAATGCTCCGGCACGCAGGATGCCCCGGAGATTCGAAAAGCCGGCCCGATGACCTTCATCTGGGACGTGGATGCCCCTGCGACCATTCATCGGATGCGTGCAAATTCCAACGATGCCCTTGCGCACACCACGCGCCTTTACGACGCCATCCTCACCTACGGCGGCGGCCCGCTCGCCCGCGATGGTTTCCGTGAGTTCGGCGCGCAGGCCTATTACAGCATGTACAACGGGCTGGACCCCGAAACACACTACCC
>CAXTRN010000173.1:0-7992 GCA_964246645.1 uncultured Acidobacteriaceae bacterium | reverse complement strand
AAGCAGAGCGATGGAGCCGAGTATAGGCCGATGCAAAACCGACGGTGTGCCGCCCGGGTTGCAATAGCCGGGCGGTGCTGAAAAATGTGAGCTCAGATGGATGTAGGGGCGAGGATCGCGGCGAAGAAGACGATCGGAAGGGCGCGGCACATTGACCTCGAACTGTCTCAACTTTATGATGAGCCTTGTCCCCCAGTGGCGGTTTTGTCCGCGGCCGGTAATGCGAGCCGGTGGACACTGGAAGCAACAGGCGGACGGCGGTGTAGCTCAGATGGTTAGAGCGACGGACTCATAACCCGTAGGTCAGTGGTTCGATTCCACTCACCGCCACCAAATCAGACTTCCGGGCATGGCACAAAGTCTATTTCCGGTACGGCAAAAACGAGGGTATCATTCCGGTACTGGGCTTCGTCTAAGCCCTAGCAGGTCGATGCCTGCCCGGAGTTACGCCACCGCTATGCCGAAAAGCGCAAAACTTGCCCTGCTTTCCCTTTCCGTTGCGCTGGTTCTTGGCGTATTTCTTGGTGTAAATGCACGGGGCGTGCGCGCTGCGGGCACAGAGGTGCAGCAGGGCGCGTACAAGCAGATCGACATATATGGCGAGGTTTTACAGCACATTCAGACTGATTATGTCGAAGACCCGAATATGAGCACTGTGACTTCCGGCGCTTTGCGGGGGCTGCTGGAATCGCTTGATGCGGATTCGAGTTACCTGAGCCCTGCGGACTACAAGGCATACAAGGCAGACCGCGGCGGTAAGGCGCAGGTCGGCATGACGGTCTCCAAGCGGGCCGGGTATGCCGTGATTGTGTCAGTGGTGCCGGGCAGCCCTGCGGACAAGGCGAATCTGACCGATGGCGACTTTATTGAGGCGATCGGGAGCCAGGATACGCGTGACCTTTCACTGGCAATGATTCAGCATCTGCTGGAAGGCGCGCCGGGCAGCCCGCTGACGATTGCGGTGGTGCGCCCCACCAAGGCCGCCCCGGACAAGGTGAATTTAACCCGCGCTGTGGTGGCCGAGCCGTCGGTGACCGATACGGTGTATGAGAACGGCAGCATTGTGGATTTACGGCCCGAAGTGCTGGATCGGGAACATGTGAATGCCGTCGAGGCGAAGCTGAAGGCGGCGGAAAAGTCAGGCAGCGGTAAGAAGGTAATTCTCGATCTGCGCGACGTGTCTACGGGCGAGATGGCCGAGGGTGTGCGGCTGGCGAATCTGTTTGTAAAGAATGGCACCTTGGCGACGCTGCAGGGTCAGCGCTTCTCGAAGCAGACATTCACCGCGGACGCGTCCAAGGCGGTCGATCCGACAACGCCGATGGTGGTGCTTGTGAACCGCGGCACGGCGGGGCCGGCGGAGCTGGTAGCGGCCGCGGTGCAAGGCAACAAGCGGGGCGATGTCGTCGGGGAAAAGACCTTTGGCGAGGGCGCGGAGCAGAAGACGTTTGATCTGCCGGACGGCGGGGCGGTGATCCTGTCGATTGCGAAATACCAGACGCCGGCAGGCAAGGCGATCGAGTCTGAGGGCGTGGTGCCCAGCGTGGTCGTGGCGTCCAGCCTGGATGAGTTGTATGCGCCGGATGAGGACAATGCGACGGCTGGACACGATGCGGCGACAACCCCGCCACGGCGGTCGGCTGTACAAACGGACGATCAGCTGAACAAGGCGTTGGAGATTCTGAAGGCCAAAGCGGCATAGGCCGGGACGCTGCGTGGTAAGGTGAAAAGGCCGTGAACACCCTGCTGCAACCGGAACGCAAGACCAAACGCCTTGTTATCCGCGTGAAACGGGGGCGGCGCTCCCCTGTGTGGGGCGCGATGCTGCGTTTCCCCTTTGGGGAGCTACGGTCATCCGATACCGGCGGGCGTTCTGCGCAAGACCTGACAGCGCGCGCGTCGTTTTTTCTCTTGCTGATCACCTCGGGCGTGTTTGGCGTCATGCTGGCGTTGGTGATGGTGTTCTCCGTCAACCTGCCGCAAATGACGCAGTTGGAGCGCTACCATCCGAGCACCACAACAGAACTTTACGACGTGCACGGCAAAGTGTTCGGTTCGTTTGCGGCTGAGCGCCGCATCGTTGTGCCATATTCGGAGATTCCACCCGTGCTGCGGGAGGCCATCTTATCCATCGAGGATAAGAATTTCTACGGCAACGGCGGCGTAAACCTGGTGCGGGTGGTGGGCGCCGCGTATGAGGATGTGCATTCCAAGGGGAAGGCGCAGGGTGCGTCGACGCTGACCATGCAGTTGGCGCGGAACCTGTTTTTGTCTTCGGAAAAGACCTATGGGCGCAAGCTGCAGGAGATCTTTCTCACCCTGCAGATGGAGCGGCACTTTACGAAGGACCAGATTTTTACGCTGTATGCGAACCAGATCTACCTTGGCCGTGGAACCTATGGTTTCGAGGCAGGGTCAGAGTATTACTTCAGCAAACATGCACGCCAGCTGACGCTGGCGGAGGCAGCGTTGCTGGCGGCTTTGCCGAAAGGGCCTGAGTATTATTCGCCGGTGCGGTTTCCTGAGCGCGCCTTGCGGCGCCGAAACCTGGTGCTTACCGAACTGCAGCTGGATGGCAAGATCACGCCGGCACAGGCAGAGGCTGCCAAAGAGGTGCCGCTGGGCTTGCACCTGGAAACGCCGCCAAACAGTGAAGCGCCGTATTTCGTGGAGGAGGTGCGGCGTCAGCTGGAACGCGAATACGGTGTGGACGAGGTCCATGGTGCGGGGTTGCGGGTGTATACGACGCTCGATCTCGACCTGCAGCACACGGCGGAAAAGTCGACGCTCGATGGATTGGCAAGTTATGAGCGCCGGCACGGATGGAAGGGCAAATTGCCTTCCTTGATCAGTACAGCCTTCGATCCGGCGACGTACAAGCATCCGGACTGGACGACGGCTCTGGCCGATGGCGCCTATGTGCATGCGCTGGTGGTCCAAGTGTCACCGACGAAGCTGACGGTGCGCATTGGGCAGACACGGGTGACGATGACGCCGCCCGATTGGGCCTGGACCGAGCATTACAAGGCGACCGATCTCGCCGCACCGGGCGATGTGGTGTACGTGCGGGTAGCCGGCGGCGCGGCAACGGCGACGCCGCACCTGGAGTTGCAACAGGACTCGGGCGCGCAGGCTTCGTTGATGGCGCTCGATAACTCCAACGGGGAGGTGCGGGCGATGGTGGGCGGGCGCGATTTCGCGCTATCGCAGTTCAACCGCGCGACGCAATCCCTGCGCCAGGTGGGGTCGTCCTTCAAGATTTACGATTACACGGCGGCTTTTGAGGCGGGCGCCAAGCCGTATGACACGATCTCAGACGGCGCGACCACGTTTTATACGGCGAGCGGGCCCTATACGCCTCATGATTACGAGTCGGGCTATGTGGGCACGATGAGTCTCATCGACGCGTTCGCGGAATCGCGCAACATTCCTGCGCTGCGGCTGGCGGATCGCGTGGGCATCAAAAAAGTGATCGAGGTGGCGCGGCGCTTTGGGGTGACGAGTCCGATGCCGAACTACCTGCCGGTGGCCATCGGCGCGGCGGACATCACCCTGGCCGAACAGGTGGCGGCGTATTCGGTGTTTCCGAACGACGGGATACGGCTCGCGCCGCACTATATTCGCCGCGTAGTGCAAACGGATGGAACGCCGCTGGAACAGCGGACTTCGGGCGTGCGCGAGGTCATTTCGCTCGAGATTGCCCGCAAGATGATGATCCTGCTGCAGGCAGTGACGAGCCATGGCACAGCATCGGTCGCATCCTCCCTGCACCATGCGTTTGGAGGAAAAACGGGCACGACGAACGGTTTTACGGATGCCTGGTTTGTTGGATTTTCGCCGTCGATTACCTGCGGGACATGGGTGGGATACGACAGCCGGCAGTCGCTGGGCGAAAAGGAAACGGGCGCGCGCGCAGCATTGCCAATCTGGATGAATTTCATGCAGGTAGCCATTGCGAACCAGCCCGATGAGCAGTTTTCGCGTCTGGCCGCGCCGAAACGGCAGATGGCCGAGGTGAGTGCGCCGGCGCGGGTCGCCGAAGCGGACGAAGACAATGATGATGCTCCCAAGGCGCCGGTGGAACCGGGCGCGGCCCCGGTGCCGGATGCCTTGCCGCAGAGCGCTCTGCCACAGGATGCGCCCGCGAATAATCCTTCCCCGGCGGCGCCTGTGGTGGTGCCGGTGCCCCTGGGGGCTTCGCCCCGACCGCCGCGACCGGTGCCGCCCACGCCCGTGCCGCAGCCCTTGGCTGTGCCGCCGCGGGGGCGTCCGGTGCCGCGGTAAGCAGTTGCCGCGATAAGACTTCTGCGGCTGTGCTTGCAGAGGCACAAAAATGTCTGCTTTGACCGGAAAAATTACAGAGAAGATATGCGGCGCAGATCGCAAAGGCGAAAGAAGCGCTGCGCCTTTGCGGCGTCCAGGCTGATTTGGGCGCGAAGGGCCTCCGGGGAAGCGAAGCGTTGTTCTGGGCGCAGACGGCGGAGAAAGGTAAGGCGGAGCGGTGTTTCCGGGGTCAGCTCGATCGGGGTGAAGTCGAAGAGATGGCTTTCAACGGCAAAGGAGTCGGCCCCGAAGGTGGGGCGATTGCCGACGTTGGTGACACCCCGAAACAGCGGAGCATCAGGTCCATCGCCGATGCGCAGGGTGGTGATGTACACCCCATGGGCGGGCAGCAGCTCCGGGTAGGGCGCCAGATTGACCGTGGGAACAGCGTAGCGGGTGCCGTAACCGCGCCCTGAGGCGGCGGTGCTGTCGACCGCGAAGGGGCGGCCGAGCAGCACGCGCGCTTCGGACAGATTCCCGGCCGCGATAAGAGCGCGTATACGGCTGGACGAGATCGGAGCGCCGCGCCGGGGAACCGGCTGGTAGGCGCGCACCGCAAAATCGAACTCCCTGCCGATCGCGGTGAGGCCGTGGATGTCGGCTTCCGCCTGATGGCCGAAGCGAAAGGTTTCGCCCTCGTGAACCTCAGTAGCTTGAAGCGCGGTGTAGAGGACGCGTTCGGCGAATTCGCGGGCTGTCCATCGCCGTAGGGTCTCGGTGAAAGGGAGCACCAGGGTGAGGTCGACGCCAGTGGCCACGAGCAATTCGACCTTGCGCGTCAGCGGGGTGAGCAGCGGCACGCGGGAACCGGTCTGCAGCAAATGGGCAGGGTGGGGATCGAAGGTGACCACAACCGAACGGGCGCCGAGTTCGCGGGCGCGACGATTCACAGCGGCGATGACAGTTTGATGACCGCAGTGGACGCCATCAAAGTTGCCGATGGTAACGACCGAGGGTGCGGATGCGCCGAGTTCAGCGAGCGATCGGGCGAGGCGCATCAGGCGATCTCCATCAGGCGATCTCAAAGATGAGCTGCTGCCCGTCAAAGGCGAGCTGTATGGGGAAGGGCAGAGAGGCGTTGGTGGCTTCGTGATCGAGATCGTGGCTAATGTGAGTGAAATAGGCCCGGCGAGGCTGAAGTGTTTGCACGAGCTCGACCGATTTGGCGAGGTGGGCGTGGCTGGGATGCGGCTCGCGTCGCAGGGCGTCCAGAATGAGGATGTCCAGGCCGTGGAGCAGCGACAGGCTTTCAGCGGGGATGTCGTTCATATCGGTGAGATACGCGGCCCGGCCGAAGCGGAAGCCGGTGATGGTGTCGCGACCGTGAGTGACGGGGATGCGCTGAAAATTGGCGCCAAAGAGCTGGAGCGCGCTGCCGGGGGCATCAAGGAGGCGGTGAAGGGAGACACGCGCACTGGTGGGGTAGCGGTCGACCTTGCGAAAGGTATATTCAAAAATGCGTTCAAGCACGGCAGCGGTGCGTTCGTCGGCGTAAAGCGGCAGATCGGCACCCTTGCCGAAAGAAAGAGGGCGAAGATCGTCCATGCCCAGGACGTGGTCGGCGTGCCCGTGAGTGTAGAGCACGGCATCGAGCGAGGTGAGGGCTTCACGGGTGGCCTGAGCGTGAAAATCCGGTCCGGTGTCGATGAGCACGTGGCGGCTGTTGTAGGAGAGCAGGATGGATGGACGGGTACGGCGGTTGCGGGAACCGGGCAGGCGCGCGTCGGTGCAGACCGCGCAAGGGCAGCCGAGGGTGGGCACCGCCATGGAAGTGCCCGTGCCGAAAAAGGTGAGGGTGGCCTGCATGCGGTTCGACCTCGGCCGGCTTACCGCACGATCCGGGGGCCGGTGGGCGCGCCGAAGCCGCCCGGCAGGCCGGGACCGCCCGGCTGCCGCTGAGCCGCCTGGCGCGCGAGGGCCTGGGTGATTTCGAGAAAGCCCATCCGCAGGTCGAATAGCGCCGATTGCAAGAGCCGGTCTTCGCTGTCGGAAAGATTGCCTTTGGTGCGTTCACCGAGGATCGCCAGCATGTCGATCGTTTGACGGGCACCGAGGATATCGACGCGGGGCGTTTCGCCGGGTTGCGCGCCGCCGCCAAGCAGGATCAGCGCCTGGGTGTAGAGCGATTGGGTGAGCCGCTCAAAGGTCATGGGGGGCATGCGTTCGCCGCCCGGGTCAGCAGCCCGCAGCGCGAGCTCGAGGCGTTCGGCGGTGGCGTCATAGGCGCGCGCGGCTTCGGCGCTTTCCTCGGCGGAGGGACCGGCGGGAAGGGCATCACCGGAATCGTCTATGGTCAGTCCATCCGTGGCGAGCTCATCCGTCGCCAGCTCATCCGTGGCCAGCTCATCCAGGGCAAATTCGGCGGCGAGCTCCGGGTCGCGTCCGGCACCGGGTTCGGGTGCGAGAAACGCTTTTCCTTCAAACGCAGAAGACTCCGGAAGGTCGGCAAATTCGTTGGCAGCGAAAGCGCTGCTGCCCGAAGAGGAGGCTGCCATTTCCGTCGACCTGCCGTCGGTCGAGACGGGAGCGCCGCCTGCGCTTTCTGTGCTGTGGACCAGCTGTGGGCCTTTCCGTTCCGGCTCGGCGGCCATGACGGTTGCGGTGTCCCCGGAGGCGTCGGAAGGGGCACCCTCATGGCGCAGTTGGCCTTCAGCGGTGAATTTACGGCGGTCGTTGACGACAAAGGTCGGGGTTTCAGGCATGCTTGGACTCTTTCGCGGCTGTGATACTTCTGACTGGCTTTCCAGGTGACTCGACCGATTGGATGCGTGCGCTTTGGTTTGCGGTGTACTTTCCTTCACGCAGAGCGCGGCAGCGTGCGTACCCGGGCTGTGCCGCCGAGATACTGCAGTGCCGTTTCCGAGGCGGCCGCTTCACGGCGGAGATAGCCCAACGCTAGCAACTGGGAGCCTGCCGGGAAGGGCACCAGCGCGGCGCTGGTAAGTTCGCCGACGGCTTTCCCTTCACTTTCCAAAGGTGCAGGCAGGGAAGGCAGAGAGCCTTCGAGCGCAAAGCCCGTGAAGGTGCGGTTAACCTGGCCACGAGAGCGAATCCGCTCGACGATCTCTTGGCCGAGATAGCATCCTTTGTTGAAGTGCAAGGCATGCGTTTGCCCGGTCTCCTGCGGCAGCTCGCGGTCGCGGATGTCGGCACCGAAGCTCGGCAGGCCTTCAAAGATGCGTATCTGCTCGAGGCTGTCCGCGGAAATTTCAGAGACGCCCTGAGCGTGCCATTGCTGGCGCAGGCTGGTCAGGGTTGCGGCCGGGGCACGGAGCTCTACACGGGCAACGAGACCGGCAGACGGGGTCAGCACCAGCACCGGCCCATGTGGGGTATCGGCCTGCGCGAGGTGCAGTGGATCGACCGACGGAAGGTCGAGCATATGGAGAAGTGGCGTGAGCCCCGCGCCGGCATTTGGGGCCAAAAGCAGCAGACTGGTCTGGTCGGTGAAGGCGGGGGTGAGCTCGACGTCATCCATGATGATGTATTTGTCGAGGTGCTGCTGCAGCAAACCGGCCTGGGCGGCATCCGTGGCAAGCAGAAAGGTGGGATCGCCGGCGAGCCCCGGCGCGCGGGTAAGCACGCCGTGACCCGGGCTGCGGGCGTGGGGGGTCAGCAGAAAGTTGGTGTTGCCCGGGCCGGGCGAGAGCGCCGGCGCGGGCTGGGTGG
>CAXTRN010000172.1:0-8050 GCA_964246645.1 uncultured Acidobacteriaceae bacterium | reverse complement strand
CGGGGAGCTGGTTCTGGGTGAGGACCGAGCCCATAAAGGGGCAACTAAGGTCGTTCCAGCCATGAACGATCACGATTTTTAGCTTGGGATCGGCGGCCATGGCCTGCCGGAGGGCAGGAACGGCGCCGGCGCGCAGGTCGGGCCCTTGCCGGTCCCACAGACGGTTTACGTCGAAGGAGAGCGCGTAATAGCGGGCGTCGGTCTTCCACCCGACGGTGTTCGTGACGAAGTTGACGGCGGCCTCGGTGGTCGGGGCGATGATGCTGTCGAGGATGGGGTCGTTGGATTCGAAGTCTGGCGAAAAGGGAAAGGGATCGGGGAGGGTGACGTTGGAGTCGTAAACGGAGCCAATCTCGCCCTGCTCGCGGTGGACCTCGCGGAGATAGGCATGGGTGTCAAGCCGACCGCCGGAGTAGCGGACAAATTTAGGGTCGAGCCCGGTCATTTCGGTGACGTGCGCGATCATGGCGTCAGTGGCGGCTTTGTCTTCGGGACCTTTGATGAGGGCAGTGGCGTAGGATCCCTCGGTGTAGTCGATGACGCCCTTCATGGCCTCTGGGGTGAGCTTGTTTTCCCGCTCGAGATGCGCGGCGGTGATCGCGGGAAGGGTGGTCATCCACTCCACCGGGCTGAGACTGCGGTCGCCAGTGTCTGGATTGAGGTAGGGGCTAACCAGGAAGAGGCCGTTCACGCCGACACCCAGCTGGGACTGCAGGTAGTAGGTCATGCGGGGTCCGCGATAACCGCCATAGCTTTCGCCGATGAGGTACTTTTTCGCGAGCAGGCGGTCGTTTTTGACGAGCCACTTGTAAATGACAAGGGAAAGGTATTCGATGTCGGCGGTGGGGGCGTAGAAGAGCTTTTTGGATTCGTCATCGGAGACGAGAGAACGGGAAAAGCCGGTGCCGATGGGATCAAGGAAGACCAGGTCGGTGAGGTCGAGCCAGGTGCCGGGGTTATCCGTCAGCAGAGCCGGATCGGAAAGGGAATCACCCTGGTTGGCAAAGCGGATGTGTTTGGGACCGATCGCACCGAGATTGAGGTACACGGAACTGGCGCCGGGACCGCCATTGAAAGCGAAGGTGACCGGGCGATTGCTGGGCTGCCCCTTGGGCGGGTCGACAGTGAAGGCGGTATACGTCACCTCTCCGGTAGTTTTGCCATCCTTGGCCTTCAGCGCGATCGTACCCACGGTGGCGGTGTAATGGATGATTTTGCCGTTCACAGAGATTGTTTGGGGGATCGACCTGTCAGCGGGCAAGGGATTGGGCGAATTGTCCGGTTTGTTCGGCGGCTTGGGCGCGCTGGCGGATGACGGTGCAGTGCCCGGTGCCGGTGTGGCCTCGGCTTGGGTGCCGCTTTGGGCGTGAGCTTGGCAGAAAAGCGCGCAGGCGAAGAGCAAGGCAAGAGCGAAGCGGCGGAAGGTCATGACGCTTATGGTAATCGTGAATGCCGGGAGAAGGCGGTCCCCGGAGCGCTTCCCCGGAACGCTTCCCCGGAGCGCTTCCCGGTGCGGGCCGGCTTACGCCGTGGCCTGTTTGCCTTTACTCGGCGGGGGCGAGCAGGCGTTCGAGAAAGGCTTCATGATCGGTCAGAAAGCGGCGCGTGATGCGGTAGGCGGCGGTATTCTCATAGGAAATTTCCTGAATTTGGCCGTCATCGAAGCTGAAGATCTGGGCGCCGGGGGTGGCGAGCAGGATGGGGGAGTGCGTGGAGATCAGGAATTGTGCGTCGGGGTAGTCGCGAACGGTGTCATGTAACAGCAGCAGGAAAGACAACTGGCGCTGCGGGGAAAGGGCGGCTTCGGGTTCATCAAGGAGGAAGAGTCCGGAGCGCCGGAACTTGTGTTCGAGGACGGTGAGAAATGTTTCGCCATGGGAGTGAGCGTGGAGGGGCTTTTCGGCATAGCCCTGGTTTATGCCGAGTTGGTCGATGCGGGTGGCGAGATTGAAGAGCGTTTCGGCGCGGAAAAAGAAGCCCTCACCGCTGCGTACGGGACGAAAGGACAGGCGCAGGGCGCGGGAAAGCGGGTAGGTATCGGCCGTAGGGAGGTCGGCGTCGAAGGCGAAATTGCGATTCCCACCCTCGAGCGACAGGCCGTAGTGGAGCGCGATGGCTTCGAGAAGAGTGGATTTGCCGCTGCCATTTTCGCCCGTGAAGAAGGTGAGGCGGGACGGCGAAAAGCGCAGCGTGGTGAGAGAAGCAATGGCGGGAACGGAGAAGGGATACTGATCGTTTTCTACAGATCCCAAAAACTGCACTGACGCGAGCATCCGAGAGCCGCCTTTACTGCAATCTTTTACTCAGAAGCTGTTCGACATTGCGGGCTGTATGAAGTATGGCCACGATCTCAACGATGTCTTCTCTTTCCGGTAGAAAATCCGGTATGGGGTGAAGACGACTCCTGATCTCTTGATGTAAAAGGCGCGAAGCGCTTTCATCCCGCGCACTTTGGAATGGATGTTCACCAATCTGGCTCAGGGTGTCCTGCAGTGATCGGACGATTCGTTCCCCGTATTGCGCTGGAACCGTTTTGAGGTATGTACGAACCTCACTAAGGTCAGCAAGGGCGAATCTTGAAAGTACATAGTTCCTCAACGAAACCGCAACTCCTGGAGCCAGCCTTCAAAGAAGGCTTCGACCTCCTGCTGCTCCACTACCTCGCCGCGGTCGAGTTGGGCCAAGCTTTGCCTTAGGCGTTCCTCTATAGCGGGAGACAGGGCCAAATGGGCGTTCATCTCCTCTATGAAAAGCGCCTGTTGCAGCAGCATGCACACGAGTTCTTCCGCATCGCATCCACGTTCCGCCGCATTTGCGGCAATGCGCGCCGCCAATTCGTCGGAAATTGCTATGTGCGTCATGCCGTTCTCCCTTGGGTGAGTGTACCCCGGCTCAGCGACCCAGGGCTTCCAGATACTTCTCCACTTCGAGCGCGGCCATGCAGCCGGAGCCGGCGGCGGTGATGGCCTGGCGGTAGCGGCGATCCTGGATGTCGCCGCAGGCGAAGACGCCGGGCAAAGGCTGGCCCAGGCGGGTGGTGAAGACGTTGCGTTCGGTTTTGATATACCCGTCGGGGTCGAGATCGAGTTGGCCGGCGAAGGCGCGCGCATTGGGCTCGTGACCGATGCCGAGGAACATGAATTTGACCTCGATTTCGGAACGTTCGCCGGTTTTGCGATCCATCAGCTTCAGGCCGCGCACGTCTTTTTCTTCGACGCCAAGCACTTCTTCGACGATCGTGTTATTGCGAATTTCGATTTGCGGATGCGTTTGAGCACGCTCCAGCATAATTTTTGAGGCACGAAAACTTTCAGAACGATTGATCAGGGTGACTTTGCTGGCGAAGCGGGTAAGAAACAGGGCTTCTTCCATGGCAGAATCGCCGCCGCCGACCACCGCGATCTCCTTGCCGGAGGCGAAAAAGCCGTCGCAGGTAGCGCAGGAAGAAACGCCATACCCGATCAACGCCTGTTCGGAAGGAATATTAAGCCAACGGGCGGTAGCGCCGGACGCGACGATCAGGGTGCGCGTTTGCACGGTTTCCTTGCCGATATTGAGCTCAAAGGGCGTTTTGGTCAGATCGATGCCGGCGAGATGACCCATACGCAGTTCAGCGCCGAAGCGGGTCGCCTGTTCCTTCATGTTTTCGATCAGCTGCGGGCCCTGGATGCCTTCGGGCCAGCCGGGAAAATTTTCCACCAGCGTCGTCATGGACAGCTGGCCGCCGGGTTCGTGCCCTTCAAGGACGAGTGGTTTCAGATTGGCACGGGCGGCGTAGATGGCCGCAGTAAGTCCGGAACAACCGGAACCCAGGATGACGGTATCGCGAACGGTGGTCTGGTCAGGCATGGCTTTCATTTGATTCTAGCGGGAACGAATGGATGCGCCTGCGCTTGTTATGCAAAGGGCGATGCGCGTCTGGCGTGAGGTCGATGACGGAAGTTGTGGCGCTGTTCACTGAGTCAGCGAAGTGGCATGCTGCTGGCGATGATCGCCGGTGCATCCCAATGCAGGAAGCACTGTTGACGTGAATGCCACAAAAGTCGTAGTAGGCTCGGCTCATCCCGTTTCTTTGGAGCCCTATGCGCCTGCCTGTACTCACCGCCGCCCTCATGATGTCGGCTAGTCTTGCCGCCAGTGCCACCACCATCGGCTTCAACAACGCCGATGATAGAACCGGGTCTCTCCTGAATGAGTACGGGGTGCCCTACCGCGAAGGCGGCTTCACGGTAATCAATACCGCAGGAAACTTTCTGGTCAGCGAGGATTCTGACGATATAGGTTCCGGGCATTTCGCTCCAAGCCTATTTTCGGGAAGTTTACTGGCGGGGATTGTGCTTCAAGGGTATGGACCGGGGTACCCACCTTTTCTTGCAACGCCTTCCGCGAGTCTGACTATCACCGCAACCAATGGAAGTGAGTTCAATTTTTCAAGCGTCGAGATGCAATCAAGCGTCAACGGCGGAACCTATTCATTTCAAGGCATGCAGAACGGGACGTTGAGTTTCAGCCAAAGCGGCGCACTGGTGACCCAGCCCACCAATGTGTTTTCCGATTTTTCACCGTCGACCTATGATTCCCAGTTTCCTGCTGTGGATTTGACCTCGCTCGTGATCACGGAATCGGGTGGAGCATTTGGCCTAGACAACATTGTTGTGAATGCCGCTCCTCCCACCGCCGTTACTCCGGAACCTTCGAGCATCGCGCTGCTTGGCACGGGAATGCTTGGTCTCGCTGGGTTGATTCGCCGACGCGTTGCTTAGCCCTGCGGGAAGGAAGATTCGCTCGCGATCGCTGCCCGGCGGCGTTGGGCGCGTAGCATGAAGGTTATGGCGGATCTGGTTTTGGTTTACGGCATGCGATTGCTGCCGGCGGACGAGGTGACGGCGGTGCAGGCCGCGCCTGTGACCCTGAAAAACGGCAACGAGGCGCAGGTGACCATGCACATCCTGGAGGGTAGCCGGGAGCGCATCGAAGCGCAGCTCCGGCACTCGATCGAGGCGTTCTTTGATTTCTACCCTGAGATTTGATGAGGCGGTCTGGTGTGTGTCAGCGCGTACCTTCTTTATGCATCGCGGTAGCACAAAGGTGGGGTGCCGGCCGCTCACCCGGCCGCCTTTTGTGTCGCTTTATGGGACATGGCCGCGCGAAGGTGGTAGGCACGCGCAGAAGCGGTGTAGCTGAAGAGGACAGCTCTCAGGCTTTCGCCTGTTTTTGACGAAATAGTGCATGGAGGCGGTGGGTGCCATGCGCTGGTCACAAAGCAAATTCTCTCTTTTTCCGTTCTGGTCTGAACCTTCGCAACGGCGGTCCTGTCGACTACGGCGGCCTTGGCAACTGCGCCCTGCCTGGGCGGTTGCGCTGCTTGCCGCTTCGGTGTCTCCCAGTATCACCGCTATTCCGGCGCAAGCAGAGACTGCGGTTCCACAAGCGACGCTTGGGCGAGAACTGCAATCGCTGGCTAGCCGAGCGGCTGTAGTGTTTTCCGGACAGGTTCTCTCGATTGAGCGGCATGGCGATGCGGTGGAGATTGCCTTTCAGGTGGAAGAGCCGGTGCGGGGAGCAGTGGCGGCCACGTACACAGTACGGGAATGGGCCGGGTTGTGGCCACCGGGACAGTGGCGCTACACGGTAGGGGAGCGAGCGCTCGTTTTTCTACATCCGGCGAGCGCGGCCGGGTTGGCTTCGCCGGTGGACGGGGCGGATGGGGTTGTGCCGGTGGTGGTGCAGGGCGCGGACGCGCCGGCGCTGCTGGATGTGCGCCGGCTTTCCGCGGCGATGCTGCGGGCGCCGGGAACGCCGCTTCCCGATGAAACACAGGCGGCGATCCCGCTTGCGAGCGCTGTAGCGCTGGTGACCGAGACCACAACGAATGTGTTTGAGCCGGTACGGTTGCCCTTGCCGGGACACCATGTGTCGCAATGGCATGGCCGGCCGGTGCTGGCCCGTCCGCCGGCAACGATTGAGCCGGGGGTGCTGCGTGCGCCGGTACTGTCGAGTCAGCCCGTGCTGTCGGGTCAGCCGGTGCTGGTGCGCCAGCTGGGGTCGCTGCCTGGCCGGAGCCCTGCCGGTGCCGTGGAAGATTCGCGAGGGCCGGTGAACCCGGCAGGCCGTGCTGCGGAGGTGCGTTTTGCGACGCGCTAGGGCAGTTCTCCACGCATTGTGGCTTCGAACCCTGTTGAGGGTGCCGGTGTTCTCAAGGAAAACTGGCACAAACGGGGCTACCTTTGTTCTTCATCTTCAGGAGAACTGCCAAGAGGGCAGCGGCGGATGGCGGACGCGGGCAGGACGCCTCGGAGCGTGGTTGTCCGTGGTGCATGTGCTCAGTTTGCTGGCGTTGCTGGGATTGCTAGCGGCGCAACCAGCTCTGGCCGGCGGACCGCGCTTCATCGCGGGCGTGGGCATCTGGGTGAACTCGGGGACAGCAGAAAACTGGAACACCACACAGTTGCAGTACTACACCGATCCTGGCGACCTTAACCCTTCCGTTTCACATGCGCAGGCCGATGCGATGGTGGCGGCCGCGGCGGCGGTATGGAATGTGCCGACCTCGAGTGTGTCGCTCGCCCAAGGCGGCACGCTGGCGGAAGATGTCAGCACGGCCAATAGCTACTTCAACGGGCTCATGATGGTGTTTCCGACGGATGTGGCGATAGCCAATGAGTCAGCGGTGCCCGTGGCGGTGATTTATGACGAGGATGGAGCGCTTACCGATCTGCTGCTGGGCTCCGGCGCGAGCGCCGTTATTGCTTGCCGGCAACATGCGGTGACAGAAAGCGTAGACGATATCGGGCCCGACGGACACCTGCACCATGCCGTTGTGATTCTTAACGGGCGCTGCGTGGGGGGAGCGCCGGAGCAGATGACCCAGATGCAATATCAGCTGGCACGCGCTTTTGGACGGGTGCTCGGCCTGGCATGGTCGCAGAACAACGACAATGTATTTACTGCGGCAACGACGGTGACGGCGGATGAAGAAGCGTACTGGCCGCTGATGCACCCCATCGACGTGATCTGTGGAACCTATACCTACCAGTGCATGGCCAACCCGTTCAGCTTGCGGCGGGACGATCTGAACGCACTGGCTTTGCTGTATCCGGTGAGGTCCAACAATCTAACAGCCGGCAAGCAGCTGAGCTCGACCGATGCGGTGGAGGCGTGGGGATGGATGACATTTCCTACGGGGCAGGGCATGGACTGGGTAAACGTCACCACTCACCGCGTCCATGCCGGCGCCATGGAACCGTGGGAAACGGTTTCGAGCACCACAGGATTTATGTACCAGCAGGCGCTTAGCAACCCGGTGACGCGGGTGCAGGCGGTGAATGAAGGATCGTACTTTCCGGAGCAGGAGGGCTACTTCTACATGCCCGCGGTACCGGTGGATACAATTTCGAATGTCTTTTTTACCTCGGAGCCAATCAACCCGCTGTACACGGGCGCGTACGCGCTGGCGCCTTATATCCGACCGCCGGTGACGCCCTCCGGGTCCGCGCAAACCGCGGTCGATTGGTCGGCCACGGGTGGGCAGTACGGCACTTATTTCACGCCGGCCGATGCGGCTTCTTCCTGTGCGCCCGGCAGCGGCAGTGAAGGAGCGCCGGCGACCTTCGATGCGAGCGGATGGCAGAACGGGCTGCTGTGTGCGTGGGGGCAGAGCTCCTGGTGGACCGCCACTGTGCGTGCGGGCCGGACCTGGACGCTGGAGGTGGCAGCTACCGACGAGACTGGAGCCGCGACAGCGAACAAGGCGCAGCCCGTGATCGGCGTTTGGCGAACCGGTGACGGCACAGGAACCACGCCCACACTGGCCGCGCAGGCGGTTCCGTTCAACTCGATTGTGCTCGGCATGACGCAGGCGCGCATGGCAGCGAGCGCTGCCGATCTTCCCTTGCGCTTTGTGGTGAGCGACCAGTTTGGCGCGGGACGGCCGGATTTCACCTACACGGCACGTTTGTTGTACGCCGATACCGTATCGCCCACGAGCCTGGGAACGCCAGGGGGAGTGTTCACGATCCAGGGTACGGGCTTTCGGAAGGGAGCCGTGGTG
>CAXTRN010000171.1:0-8086 GCA_964246645.1 uncultured Acidobacteriaceae bacterium | reverse complement strand
GCCCTCGAACTACACCGTGGGCTCGCCCATCGCGGCAGTGCCGGTCGATGCTCTGGATCCCGCGCAGGAGTGGTCGGGCTACATCGCCTACAGCGATCTGCCTTCGGCGCTCGATCCGCCCGAAGGCTTCCTGGCGACTGCCAACAGCCGCATCACCTCCGACAGCTATCCCTGGGCCGTCGCCAACGACTGGGTCGATCCATTCCGGGCCGAACGGCTCGTGCATCTGCTCACCGGTCGCCATGGGCTGACCGCGGGGGACATGCTGCGGATAGAAAACGATGTCGCATCCGATGTGAATCAGGCCATGGCGCAGCGGCTCGCCTACGCGCTCGATCACGCCTCAACGGCAAGCCTGGGGCGTGACGCGAGGCGTCTGCGCCAGGCAGCCGACATGCTGCGCACGTGGGACGGCAAAATGACCGTCAGTTCCGCGCCTGCCGCCGTGTTCACCGCCACCCGGGATGTGCTTTGGCCAGCGCTGCTGGTACCGCAAATCACGGCGCAGTTGCTTACCGAGCGCGCCGCACAGGATGGAGCGCACCGCTCAGCCCCTGACCCGGCGCTCAACGGGTCGAACCAGCCGCCACAAACCGGCGCTCAAGACGCCGGTACCGCTGCGGCGAGGAAAGCTTCTTCCCTGGCCAGGCTTTATACCTGGCATGAGCGTTCCACGGCCCTTGAACTGCTGTTGCAGAACCAGCCCGCGCGCTGGTTGCCTCGTCCCTTTGGCAGCTGGAGTGACTTCCTTACCATAGCGGTCGAACAGGGCATGGAAGCCGAGCATGCGCCGTCCGACCTCGAGCGCTGGCACTACGGCCGGCTGCACACGGTGGAGATCGCGCATCCACTGTTCGGCGATCAACGGTGGCTTGGCCGGCTGCTTGGCATTTCGGGCTCCACCGGCGCCCAACCCGCGCCCGGGGACGGCACCACGATCGATCAGATCGGCGCGCACTTCGGCCCCAGTGAGCGCTTCACCGCCGACCTCAGCAGCCCCGACGCCGCCTTTGGCAACATTGCGACCGGGCAGTCGGGAAACGGCCATAGCCCGTGGTATCTCGACCAGTTCCAACCGTGGCTGGCGGGCACCACCTTCACATTGCCGGGCCGCTCCACAGCCGCCGTCCACAGCCTGCAGATGCTTCCGCAATGAGGACCGGGGCCGCTCCCGTTTTCCCGTCCGGCCCTCAAGGCAGCGTAGCGGGCGGCGTGCGGGGCGAAGTACTGGGCGGCGTATCGGCTTGGCTGGTGATCGCGGTGTCACGTACGCCCGAGCACGGGTTTGCCAAAGAGCCAGAGCCCAGCATTCAGCTGCTTGCCGGCGAGGGCGTTGCCGGCGATGCGCACCGCGGCACCACCGTGCAGCACCTGTACCATCTACGCCGCGATCCCACAAAGCCCAATCTGTGTCAGGTTCACCTTTTCGCCGCAGAAATGCTGGGGGAGCTCGCGGCGGCGGGCTACCCGCTCGGTCCCGGCGAGATCGGCGAAAATGTGCTCACCCAGGGGTTGGATCTTTTGCAACTGCCGCAGGGCACGCTGTTGCAGCTCGGCCTCGATGCACAGATCGAGGTCACCGGCCTGCGCACGCCCTGCGTCAAGATGGACCGCTATCGCGCCGGCCTGCAAAGCCATCTCTGGGGCGAGCGCGATGCCAAAGGAAAACGTACTCGCCGCGCCGGCATCATGGGCGTCATACGCACAGGAGGCGAGGTGCGCGCCGGCGACCAGATCACCGTACTTTTGCCGCCTCTGCCGCACCAGCCGCTCGGGCCCGTATAGCTTGCGTGTACGTTTGTTTGTGTCGACGTACCGATTACTTCCGATAATGCGACTTCGCAGGACTAATCCGCCCACGGTAGCTTGGCTGTAAATTGGCAGGAGGCTGGAGCGTTCCGGTAGTCGCTTGCATTGAGCGGCAGCACTCTGTTGGCGTTGTGACGTAGGAGGTTCGATGAAGGTCTCCGTTCAGCTCTCCCAAGTAGCGTCCTTGCTGCTGATGTTCCTGGCATCCTCACCGCTCTTTGCTGCTGACGCTTATCTTTGCGATGCACATGACTGGTTCAGTCGCCCCACCGCGAGCGCTGATAGTCACACTGCCCTCTTGTGCGCAGGTGCAAAGAACGCAGATTTCGACCAGCGGCACTCTGCACTTAAGGATCTGCATCGTGTGATTCACCTCGACAGGAAGGGACCTCAAGCGTACAGAGCTCATGAAGTCCTCTACTCCATGTTCTTTCGGGCTGGCCAGTATCGAGAAGCCCTTCGGGAGATGGACGCCATGCTCGCCATCAAGCCCAAAGCGGACGATGTACTCGGGGACCGCCCTCTTGTACTCGGCTTTAGCCGGTATCCCGACCAGTCCAATAGCACCAAACCGTCAGTTCTCCCCGTGAGTGCTCTGAAGGATGCATACCCGCACATTCCCGTTCAGGTAAACGGTAAGAAGGCTCTTTGGTCGATGGACACGGGCGCGAACATCTCGGCTATTACCGATGCCGAAGCCGCCGCACTTGGCCTCACAGTTCGTCCAGTCGATACAAAGATGCAAGACATCAGCGGCTCCAGCCTCGCCATCAAGATCACCGAGGTCGATGACCTTCTCATCGGCAACTGCCACCTGAAGCACGTCTCCTTCTTTGTCCTTCCACACACACAGCCTCCGTTCAATGACCTGCCTGTAGACCAGCAGGCGCTTCTCGGAATCCAGGTCCTCCGAGGCCTTGGATCCGTCAGGATCGATAAGCAGCAGCAAGTAGAGGTCGGGGTAAAGCCCGATCAATCGGCAAGCTGGACCCCGCTTGCCTTTGATCAAGCGATCCCGGTTCTGCAGCTAAGGTTTGAGGACAGGCTTCTCAACTTTACCTTCGACACTGGCGCAACACGTACTACGCTCAACTCCTCGTTCGCTTCTGCCTTTCCCGAAACCATGAAACGCGGAGAAGCGAAACAGCACAAGTTGACGGGGGTAGGCGGCAGCACAACTCAGGATGCGATCGAGATTCCACACCTGATGTTCACACTAGCGAACCAGAACGTTGAGCTCTCGCCAGCCACGGTGCTGCTCAACAAGACCACAGGAACGAGCGTATGGGCGGCTGGCAATTTTGGCTTTGACCTCTTGCGGCAGGCGGAACCAATCACTATCGACTTTCGCGACATGCGGCTCTACGTCGGAAGGTAAGCCGCCTGGCTCGCCTCTCATGATGCAAAGCAGACCTCTACAACTACCCGGACGAGTCTCCAGAAACGCGGTTGTCGTCCGTTGGTCAGTTCCGAGCGGCTGGAGAGGGCTCCTCAGGCCGGATCACTTCCGAGAATGCGACTTATCATTACTGAACCGTAGGCGACCCCTCTAAGGCATGCCATCGGGTCGAGTCGATGCCCTTGATCCAAAGCCAAAGAGTCCAGGAGATCATGGCGATAAACATTGGAACGAGGATGTAGGGCAGGTCGTACTGCGGCGCTGCGACCACTATCAGATTGTCCGCAATGAAGCTTGCGCCTCCCAGCATGAACAAGGCCCCGAGCAGCTTTGGCAGAAAGCCGGATCGCAGCATGAGGTACCCGCGAACCAGGGCCGCAGTTCCGTAGAACGTCGCGAAGATGCCGTTTACATAGCTGTAGATTGTCAGACAGAGATAGGTGAGCGAAGCATTTGCTTCAGGCGTCATCACCCTGGCTACATGGGTATTAATCGCGGGAAGGGCGGCGGCAAAGTAGAGCATCTCTCCGGCGACGTAGATCGAGGTCGCCATCAGACCGAAGCACAGCGCAAGCAGCGCGAGGTAGCGGCTAACAGGCCGGAGCAGCGCGTAGAACAGCACGTTGATGATGATGTCGCATGTGGCTTCCAGAAGGTATGCGACGAAGCTTGCGCGAAAGAGTCCGACCGAACCAGCGACCTTGTGCGCCGTGCCAGCAACATCGTCGGCCAGGAGCAGGACGTTCGGCACATGAGCCTCGCCCCATCCGGCGGAGATGATCGTGATGACGTACAGTGCCCCGATCCATCGCGCGTAGCGCTGCGCTGTTTCCGTTGTCATCGCATGACCTCCTGTAATAAAGCTGGTACGTATGTCGGGGAGAATCGGTTCCGCAATGCAGGATGGTAAGTCCTGATAAACGCCGTTGTCGGAAGTTGACCAGCGCTACGCGGTCATAAACCTGTTCTTTTTCCAAGAAGAAGTGCGCTTTCGCCCGCCCCCACTCAAAGCGAGACTGGCCCGCAAAACGCATCCCTACAGGTACAACTACAACATGCTTGCCAAGGCGGAGCGTGTGCCGCAACCTATCCTCTCCCGTGCCCTCCTTCTACCCCTTCTGGCCTCGATCGTCGTCTTTTCCCTCTTCCGCCACGGTCCTTCCTGCGGCCACGATTTCGGCTTCCACATGCAAAGCTGGATGGACGCCGCCGAGCAGATGCGTCATGGACCTCTGCTTCCCCGGTGGGCGTTTTCACCGGCTTTCAATGCCGGTGAACCCCGTTTCGTCTTTTATCCTCCACTTTCCTGGCTTTGGGGCGCGTTTCTGCTGCTTTTGCTGCCGCCGGCGCTGGTGCCCGCCGTGTACACCTGGTGCGCCCTCAGCGCCGCAGCCTTTGCGATGTACACCCTGGCATCCGCGTATACCACCCGGCGCAATGCCCTGCTCGCCGCGGCCGTGTACCTTGCCAATCCGTATCTGCTTTTCACGGCTTTCGAACGCACAGCCTACGCCGAACTGCTCGCCGCGGCATGGTTGCCGCTGCTTTTCCGCGCCGCGCTCGCGCCAAAGCTCGCACCCTTGCCGATCGCGATCCCGTTGGCGCTGCTTTGGCTTACCAACGCGCCGGCCGCGGTCATGGGTACCTACACCTTTGCGCTTATCGCCATCGCGCGCGCCGCCCAGCGCTGGTACGGGCTCGGCTCGGCCACGCCCGCGCGTAAAGCACAAGCCCTTTGGCAACTCCTCCGCCCGGCCCTTGGCGGCCTGCTGCTGGGCCTCACCCTCCCCGGTTTTTATCTCGTGCCGGCGGCCTTTGAGCGCCGCTATGTGCAGATCGCCATGGCGGTGATCCCCAACATGCGCGTCGAAGACAATTTCCTCTTCGGCCACACCGGCTACGGCCCGCACGACGCCGTTCTGCACACCGCCAGCCTCGTCGCGCTTGCCACGGTGGGGCTCACAGCCCTTGCGCTCACGCTGGCTTTCGGACAGGGTCGCCAGACTTGCAAGAGTTCCCCTGGAACAACCGACGCTCACCTATTCCGTGTCATCTCGACCGAAGGCGCGGCCGAAGTGGAGAGACCCGCAGTTCCAGGCCCGGAAACGCAGCCTGTCCTCCAAGCCCACCGCGCATCTGCGCTCGCTGAAGAGCGCGGCGACATTCTCTCGATCCTCATCCTGGTCGCTGCCATCGCGACCCTGCTCCTCTGGCAGCCCACGCTGCCGATCTGGCACCTGCTGCCCGAGCTTACCTTCCTGCAATTTCCGTGGCGGCTGCTGGCCATTCTCGGCGGCATTCTCGGCCTCGCTACGGCGCTCGCGCTCGGTCGGGTGCGTTTGTCGGCCACCGTTACTCTTTGTTCTGCGTTGGCGGTGGTGGCGGCCGGCACAGCCCTGGCGATCCGCCCGTTTCGGCAGGGATGTGAAGCTTTTGAGCTGCCCGCGGCCCGTGTCGCGCTCTTCCAGGCCCACCACGGCGGCGGTCCCACGGATGAATACACACCCGTTGCCGCCGACAACGATCAACTGCGCTGGGACGATCCGGCCTGGTGGCTTGCCGCCGACCCCAACGCTCCAGGCCCCCGCACGGTGCCCAACCCGGCCTCAACCATCGTCGATTACGACCAGCCGCCGCCCCTGGACCAGACCGTTTCCGGCCGGGCGCCGCACCATCTGCAATTTCACCTCGCCCAACCTGCGACCCTCGTTTTAAACCTGCGCGATTATCCTGCCTGGCAAGTGACGGTCAACGGCAACCCGCATCCCGCACGCCTGGAACGCGATGACGGCCTGCTCGCGCTCGCCCTGCCCGCCGGCGAGGATACCGTCGATCTCCATTGGCGCACCCTGCCGGACGTGTACCTCGGGGACGCCCTCAGCCTTTGCGCCCTCGTGATTTCCGCAACGCTCCTGTCGCGACGGTTTCGCTCGCGTAGAATCGACACCTAGCGATGGACGTTGATGTGCAGACCATTCTGCGGTCCGGCGCCGCACTGACCGACGAGGCGCTTGAGCGCCTTTTGCCGGCCGGCACCGTCGAGCCGCACTCCCTCCACCGGGCCATGCGCCACTCCACCTTCGCCGGTGGAAAGCGCTTGCGGCCCATTCTGCTGTTGGAAGCGGCCCGCTGCGTGGCCGGCGAGCTGCCCCCCGGGGCCGCCCCGCGCGGCCCGGCCGGGGGAATGGTGCATACCTATTCGCTCATCCATGACGATCTACCCGCGCTTGATAACGACGACCTGCGCCGCGGCCAGCCCACCTGCCACGTCATCTTCGGCGAAGCGATCGCCATCCTCGCCGGCGATGCCCTGCAAACACTCGCCTTCCAAACCATCGCCGAGCTGCCGGCTCCGGCATCCACCACCGTGGCCATCCTGCGCGAATTCAGCATCGCGATTGGAACCGGCGTCGGCCTGAGCCCCGGTCCGAGCCTTCGTCCCGGCGCGCTTCATGCCGGCTTCGCCCCCGGCATGATCGGCGGCCAGGTGCTCGATCTCGAAGGCGCTGGGGAAAAGCCCACGGCAGCGCTTGTGGAGCGCATTCACCGCGCAAAAACCGGCGCCCTCATCAGCACCTCCATCGTTTGCGGCGGTTTGCTCGGTCTGGGCTACTGCCTCGCGTCAGCGGGGGGTACCGCTCGGCTGCGCTGCACAGCCGAAGACGCTATCAGGGGTTTGCGAACCTTTGGCGAAAAAGCCGGGCTCGCCTTCCAGATCGTCGACGATGTGCTCGATGTGACGCAAAGCTCCGAGCAGCTCGGCAAAACCGCCGGCAAAGATACCGCCACAGAAAAAGCCACCTGGCCCGCCGTCTTCGGCATCGAGCAGTCGCGCCACGACGCCGGCGCATTGATCGCCGATGCCTTCGCCGCGCTCGCGCCCTTCGGCAGCGCCGGCGACGGTCTGCGGGCCATCGCACAATATCTGGTCGACCGCACCCACTGAGCTCATCCCATGCGACTGCAACCTCGCCATTTCCTTCTGCTTGCTCTGCTCCTGGCGCTCGGGGCCTGGAATCTGATCCGGTACGGACGCGCTCACCGGGCACAGCCTGCCGCCGCGTTTACCGGCCCTTCCACGCCCGCCTGGCATGCTTTCGACCATGCGGCGGGCCTTCGCGACGCCGCCGACCCGCAGTTCACCCCGGCGCTCGATACCCTGCGCACGGAAGCCAACGCCGCCGCCGGCCCGGACGCCGCCGACCTGCGCAACTGCCTCATGTGGCTGCAGTACTACCGCCACAGCGCGCCCATGGCTGCGGGCAGCGCGAGCACCTGGGGCATGCTGGCCAGCGGCCACGTGCAAAGCTGCATGGCCGAACATCGCGACCTGGGCCGCTGATGCCCCATCCTAGGCAGCCCAACCCCAGGCAGCCCAATCCGGCACAGCCCCGTCCCGTGCAGCCCCGTCCGGCGAATCGGCAAGCGTCGCCGTTCACCGAAACGGCCTTGCGGCAAGCCCTCGGCGATTGCTTCATCCCCGGGCAGCACCGCGACATCGTCACCGCCGGGCTGCTGCAGAGTGCCTCCGTGTTTCCCGATCTCGAAGCGCCCGGTCGCGGTATTCCAGGCGTTCCTGACCGGTTCCTCGCGCGTGTCACGCTTTTGGAGCCCTCAAAAGACGAAGCCGTCAATGCACAAATGCGTTTCATCGTCGAAAACCGTCTGCTCGGCCTCCCAGCCATCTCCCGCGTCGAAGTGACGCTTGTGCGCCCACTGTTTTCCATCCTTCCCTGAAGCGAGTGCCATGCGAGGCATGCAGGGGTGAGATGGCTTCCTTACACAGCCGCAACCCGGTAGGGTCGTCCTCGTAACAGTTCCTGGTAGAGCCGTTCGCCGCCCCCCCCACCCGCCGCCCACAACCGCGATGATCATGCG
>CAXTRN010000170.1:0-8097 GCA_964246645.1 uncultured Acidobacteriaceae bacterium | reverse complement strand
TGATGTAATCGACCGCCGGGTACAGGCGGGCCGGGCGAACGCTGTTCGGCCAGTCGAAGGGCTGCTGGCCGGCCAGCAGCGTGTCGCGCCCGGAACGCGTTAATTCATCAAAGGCCGCGGCAGCCTCAGCCTCCAGCATCGGCACCAAGGCACCGTAATCAAACTTCGGCAACTCCACTGGTTCGAGCCTGACGCCCATTGCACGCAAAACCGCGAGCGCTTCGGTTTGGAACGGCACATCATAAACCTGACGTTCATACTGCGCTTTGCGGCCTGCCACTCGCCGGTTGTACTCTTCAAGCTCCTTGCCGGCCAGTGTTTCGCTGGGTGGCTTCACGGGATCGAAGGTGGGCGTATCGAAAGCGCTCTTCAGGTAGCCCACCCGCAACGTGCGCACATCGATGGTGAAATCGGGGTTGAACGCCGCCGGTTGCACACTGGGATCGTGTCCGTCGGGACCATAGATTGCCGCCAGCACCAGCGCCGCGTCCTCCACGGACCGGGTGATCGGTCCGATTTTGTCCATCGACCAACTCAGCGCCATCGCACCTGTCCGCGGTACCAGCCCAAAACTCGGCCGCAGCCCCGTGCACCCACAGCGCGTCGAAGGTGACGAGATCGACCCCAGTGTTTCGGTGCCGAGGCCAAACCCCACACAGCCCGCCGCCACGGCACTGGCCACGCCCGCCGAACTGCCGCTTGAGCCCTGTTTCATATTCCAGGGATTGCGCGTTCGCACGCCGGGTGCCGGTCCCCACAGATCGCCCTGGGCCAGCGCACCGAGAGTCAGCTTGGCCACCAGCACCGCCCCTGCTTTATCCAGCCGCGTCACTACCTCGGCATCGTTGTCGAAATGCTGCTGCATGTAGGGGGCCGCACCCCAGGTTGTCGGATAGCCCTTGACCGCGAGCAGATCCTTCGCACCCCAGGGTATTCCGTGCAGCGGTCCTCGATCCCGATGCGCCGCGAGTTCACGGTCAGCCACCGTCGCCTGATCCAGTGCCCGGCTTTCCGTAAACGTAATTACAAAGTGCAGACGGGGGTCATACCGCTTCAATCGAGCTAGATAGAGCTTGGTCAACTCCACCGAAGTGATCTTCCGTGCCCGCAGTAGCTCCCCCAACTGCCGCACTGTCGCAAAGGCGACCTGATCTTCTTCTCCGACCGAAATATCTGCGACGCTGGGCGCCGGCACCAGTTTCGGGGGTCGGCGCACCGTGTCGAGCACCATACCCGGCAACACCGGATTCTGCACCAGGGACGGGGATACGGCATTCGGCAAGCCCAGTTGGCGCACCGTCACCCTGTCCTCGCGCTGGCTATTCAGCCCTTCAAGCATGGCCTCGCGCTGTTCGGGGCTGAATTGTAATCCCGCGATCGCTGCGGCCGCTTCCACCATGGCCTCCGTGATCTTCGGCAGCGCGGCGGCGGTTTCGTTGGCAATCCCTTGTACCGGTCCCTGCGCATCGGCTTCCATCGAAGCCACTGCCAGCAGCGCTCCCGGAAAAACACTGGCCCCTATCCCGGAACGAGCAGCTACAGCAAGGAAGTGTCGACGCGTTGCATCCGCGACACGATTTCGGGGTTCCATGTTGGTCATGTGCAAATTATGGCATTAACCCTGTAGCCCTCTTTTCCGGCACCATCGTCTTTTTCTATGAGGGATGAGAGCTCGTTCCTGACCCCAAACTCCTTTAAGTGCCGTTTCGGGCTCTCTCCCTCCCTCGAACCTCCTCCCGTCAACTCTTCACGGCAGCCTTGATCACCGGCAGTTCCGGTAAGCCGGCTTTCAGCGGTCCATCTGTGTTCGCCGCAGCCACGACCTGCTCGGCTATCTTTTGATCGGTCGCCGCGGCGTCATGTAGCTGCACCGGAAAGAGCACCGCAAACTGCAGCGTCGCTTCCACCAGCTGCAGGCGAGATTCCACCCGCGGCGCGGGCAGCGCTGTCCCCATCCAGGCCTCCACCTGCCGTTGTTGTGCCTCGATGCGCTCCTTATAGCCTGCATACACCCCATCGACAACCTTCAACAGCGCCTCCGTCACGGCGGGCACATCGGCATCGCTCTTCAACTTGGCCGTCATCTCGTGCCAGGCGTATTCGGTGCCGGGCATCTGCTTATACAGTGGCGTTCCCGTTTGAAACAGCACCGAATTGGCGAAAACGGCGACGCGGCCCGTCGCGTGCAACTCCGTTCCCGTACCCACCAGCTCCATGAGATAAAACCGCACAAGGCCCACCTCGACCACGTCGCCCGTCACGCCGGCGACCGTGATCCGGTCTCCAACCCGGACCCCGTACCGGCCCACGATGAAGAAATAGGCCGCTACCGACAGCAGAATGCTTTGTAAACCCACTGCGATGCCCGCCGAGATGAATCCCGCAAAGGTCGCCAACGAGCTGAACTGCGTCACGAGGCCGAAGATCACCACCAGCCCGCTCAAAAAGCCGATCACGGCGCGGCGAATGAACAGCAGCTGCCGCCGCCGCCGCAGATCGCTCACATAACGCACCGTCGCCCGGCTCCACAGATTGCTAGCCACGGCCAGAATGCCTAACACGATGGCGATCAACAGCACGCGGGTCAGCAGCGATCGCAGTACCTCCTTGTATTCGGCATTCACCGCTGCGCGCCAGGTGGTCAGCGTGCCGCGTGTATTTTCGAGCAGCACGATTTCCTGGTTCAGCGGCAGGGTTGCGCCCGCAAGCACACGAAACGTCGTCGTCAACGTATCGAACTGCGCTCGGGTGTTCTCTCGATCCTGCGTATCGCTGGTCGGCGTTGCGGCCAGGTTCACCGCCTGCTGCGTGAGCACCTGACCCTGCTGCACAGTGGAGCGCAGTACCTTCACAAACGGCGTGCGCAGGTCGCTCGCCTGGCTCAGCATAATGTCGACGGCTTTGGTTTGGCTGTCGATGGAACGCAGCGTGGACAGGAGCGAAAACAACACCGTAGCCTGGCTGGTGACCCCGGAATCGCGTGCCGAGGCCAGGCTTTCGAGTACCGTCGCCGGCAGCGGCTTGGGGTTTTTGCTCAACAACTCGGGCGCTGACCGCTGCAAACGATCGATCTCCCCTGCAAGCCCTGTGTTGTTTTGCGCCTCGGAAAAGCTGCTAATGCGGCCAAGGGCGTCCACCATGGCCCTTTGCAGCTCCAAACCGCCTTCCACCTGCTCCTGCTGCTGCGTCAACTGCGCCCGGTGCGTTCCGCGCGCGGCGGCAATCTGCTTTTCCAACCCAGCCTGCTGTGCTTCAAGCGCCGCAAGCTGCGTTTGCGCTTGGCCTAAGATCGCGGCGACCCGTTGAGTTTGACTCCCCTGCCCGCCGTCGCCTGCCCCTGCGTTGGATGTTGCAGGGGCAGGCGAGGCCTTTGCGCCTCCCGGGCCAGCGACTTTGGCGAGCAACGCCGCTTCGTTCTTCGCCGCTTCAAAGGCGAGCTGTGCGATCTGCATCGCCTGGGTCGAAGCCTGCTCCGCATACAGCACATCGCTCGGTTCTCCGATTTTCTGCGCCGGCATCAGCGCCGCCCGGTAAAACCGCATCACTTCGTTCAAAGACGCCAAAATCTGGCGGCTGCGCTTCGGTACATCGATGTCGGTCCCGGTCAGGGGCGCCAGCTTTGCGACCTGCGCGACAATGCCCAGGCCCACAGGTTCCCCCGGTTCGGCCACTCTTTCCGCCTGCCTGGATGCCCCCGCTGCTTTGGACGTCAGCAGGTCGTCAGGTCCACCCGACGCCGCCGGGCCCAACGAGTCCTTCACCCCTGCCGTGGAAGCGGCGGAGGCGACGGCACTGGTGGCGGTAGGGTCCGCGATGGGGGGTGCGGACGCCGTGCCCTGAACCCCTTTGGCAGGAATTGGCACTTGTGCCTGCAGCAGCATCGGCAACAGGAGTGGCAAAATCCATAGCGCCGCATTCCCGAACGGTCCTTTCCGCCACCGCTCCGTTTTTTTGCACCCATGTATTTTCATCTGCTCTTGTGATGACATTCGGCTTGGACTCGCCTCTGCCACGAATGTCGCAGCCGCTGTCCAAAACAGGACAGAACTCCCCCAAAAGGATCATCAAGCCGCCATTCTGGCCTGAGATAATCGATAGATGCCGCCGCGTCCTAACCTGGATTTCCTGCGCACGTTCGCGGTCATCACCGTGCTGATCGACCACACCGCCTTGAATATAAATAAGCATGATGTTCTAGGCTGGAGCGTTTCCTGGCTAGGTGTTTTTGGCGTGTACCTATTTTTTGTGCACACTTCGCTGGTTTTGACGTGGTCACTCGAACGCCGTCCACATACCTTGGACTTTTATGTGCGCCGAGTCTTTCGTATCTATCCGTTGGCAATCATCGCGGTGCTTGTGGTCATCACGTTTCACCTGCAGATTGCGGCCGAGCCGTTTGTTGTAACGACGAGATCGCTTTTTTCCAATCTGCTTCTTACACAAAATATTCAAGGGCAGCGCTATGCGACCGGCGTGCTCTGGTCCTTGCCGCTTGAAGTGCAGATGTACCTGGTTCTGCCCTTGTTGTTTCTTTTTGCCCGTCGCGAACGGACCCTTTGGCCATTTCTAATCATCTGGATCTTTGCCTGCAAGCTCGCCAGCTCCATTTATGGGTCGAATATGAGCAATAACTTCATCACCGTGATCCCGCATTTTCTGCCGGGCATTATGGCCTACATCGGATTCAAACACCGCTCTCCGCGGCTGCCCGGCTTTCTTTTTCCCGCTCTGCTTTTTGCGCTCTGTTCCTATTACGAGCATGCACCTAGCGTGCAAAAAGGATGGCTGGTGTGTTTGGCCTTGGGTCTGCTGCTTCCCTTCTTCCGCGATATCGGCAATCATTTCTTGATAACTGTGAGTCATACCATTGCGAAATACTCGTATGGCTTTTACCTGCTGCACCCTTTTGCCTTGTTGATTGCCTTTGTTGTGCTGAAGAATCACTCCCTATGGCTGAAGCTGACCGTGGAAGGCGCTTGCATTTGCGTGTTCAGTTTTCTCGCGTATCACCTCATCGAACATCCCGCAGTCAAGCTCGGCAGCCGCGTCGCGAACTACCTTCAAACGCGGTATGGAACGGATTATCGCGCCGATTATGGGTTGGATCTCGCCTGACGGCTTGCCGCCTCCTGTTCCCCAAACGTGCAAAAAGCCCGGCTCTCTTGTAAGAACCGGGCCTCGGGCGTGTGGGTACGGAATCTAGATATCCAGGTTCTTGACATCCAATGCATTTTCTTCGATGAACTTGCGCCGTGACTCCACATCCTCACCCATCAGCGTAGTGAATATCTGTTCGGTCGCCGCAATGTCTTCCAGCCGTACCTGCAGAAGGGTGCGCCGGGCGGGGTCCATCGTGGTTTCCCACAATTGCGGAGCCGTCATTTCGCCCAGGCCCTTGTACCGCTGCACCTGGTACTCCTTGCGACCCTGCTCGATGACATATTCAAAAACCTCACGGACGGTCGCCTTTTCTACCGGATCCTGCAATGCCTTGCCGGGCCGTTTGCCCGGCTTTGCCTCATCCATCGTTCCCGGGGCGGCGGCAATGGTCTCGTTCACCCCTTCTTCTTGCGCCACCTCATCGGCTTCGTCGAGCTCGTCCTGCGTCGGTGTGGCGCCCCCCACGGTATCGCCCTTTTTCGCACTTTCTTTTGCCGCATATTCAATGTGGAACGGTCCTTTAAGGGCCTCGCCCACCTGCGCCTGCTTGGCCAGCAGTTGCCGCGACTCCGGCGCACTGGCCAGCGTCCAATCGATCTTTCGCGGCGCTCCCTGCGCGTCCGTAAAGGTTACCGAATACATTTTGTGCTCTTCGTCGTACTCGACCTCGCTCACCGCTTTGAACTGCCAATGCCGCTCCAGCTCCTTCAAGCGGTCACGCATGGCGACGAGTTTGTCTTTTGTTTCGAAATCGGCACGCCGCGCAGGATCTTTTCCTTCGCTCGCAAAGATCTCGGCAAAGGCACGAACCACCTCATCGTTGCGCAAACGCTTGTTCACTTTGTCGAAGAAGCCGAGGTAATCCTCGAGCTGTCCCATGAAGCGGGTCAGCTCCTTGCCGTCAAGCTGCACACCGGCATCGCCATAGCGGATCACCATGCCGTCCGACGCGCGCTTCACCATCACCTGCACATATTCGCGGTCGTCCTTGATGTACTGCTCGAACTTGCCCTTCTTGATGCGGTACAGCGGCGGCTGCGCAATGTACACATTGCCGCGCTTGATCAACTCGCCCATATGGCGGAAGAAAAACGTCAGCAAAAGCGTGCGAATGTGCGATCCATCGACGTCGGCATCGGTCATCAGGATCAGCTTGCCGTACCGCAGCTTGGCCATGTCGAAATCATCTTTGCCGATGCCCGTGCCCAGCGCCGTGATCATGGCACGGATTTCTTCGTGGCCCAGCATTTTGTCGTAACGGGCTTTTTCCACGTTCAGGATTTTGCCCTTGAGCGGCAAAATGGCCTGAAACTTGCGATCGCGCCCCTGCTTGGCCGTGCCGCCGGCCGACTCACCCTCGACCAGATACAGCTCGCACATCTCCGGCCGCCGCTCGGAACAGTCCGCCAGCTTGCCCGGCAAGCCGCCGCCATCGAGCGCTCCCTTACGGCGGGTAAGGTCGCGGGCCTTGCGCGCGGCCTCGCGGGCCCGCAGGGCGTCGATGGCCTTGTTGATGATCTTCTTGGCGATCTGCGGGTTTTGATCCAGAAACATCCCCAGCCGATCGTTTACAAAGGTCTGCACCGGTCCAGCGATGTCGGAATTCAATTTCCCCTTGGTTTGGCCTTCAAACTGCGGCTGCGGCAGCTTTACGCTCACCACGGCGACCAACCCTTCGCGCACGTCGTCCCCGCTCAGGTTTTCCTTGTCCTTGAACAACCCAAGTTTTTGTCCCGCCGCATTGATCGTGCGCGTCAACGCCGTCCGGAAGCCGGAAAGGTGCGTTCCCCCATCCACCGTGTTGATATTGTTGGCAAACGAAAACACCGTTTCGGAGTACGAATCGTTGTACTGCAGCGAGATCTCCATCACCAGAGGCCCAACTTCGGCCTCCATGTAGATAGGCTTCTCATGCAGCAACTGCTTGCCCTTGTTCAGGTGTTTGATGAATCCCGCGATGCCGTCATTGAACTTGAAACTTTGCGTCTTCGCTTCGCCCGATTTTGTATCCGTGGCACGCTCATCGGTCAGGGTGATCTCAATGCCCTTGTTCAAAAACGCGAGTTGCCGCAACCGGTTCGCCAGCGTGTCGTAGTTGTACTCATGCACGGTGAAAATCGACTTGTCGGGCAAAAAATGTACCTTGGTGCCGCGCCGCTTCGAAGGCCCCATCTTGCGCAACTCAGAGATCGGATCCCCTTTGGAATAATCCATCTCCCACGCATGGCCATCGCGCCAGATCTCAACGTCGAACTCTTCGCTCAGCGCATTCACGCAGCTGACGCCGACGCCATGGAGACCGCCCGAAACCTTGTAATTGGACGCGTCGAACTTCCCACCCGCATGCAGCATGGTCAGCACAACCTGCACCGCCGGCATCACCTCACCCGTGGGCAATGTTTTGTTATCGACCGGAATGCCGCGCCCATCGTCCACAACCGTGACCGAGTTATCGACATGCACCGTCACGTCGATACGTGTGGCATACCCGGCCAACGCTTCATCGACCGAGTTATCGACCACCTCATAGACGAGGTGGTGCAAACCCTGCTCGCCCGTGGAACCGATATACATCGCAGGCCGTAGCCGCACAGCCGCGAGCCCTTCAAGAATGGTGATATTTTCGCCGCTATAGGTATTGGCCGCCGGTGTGGGCGGTTGCGGTTCGGGAAGGGGCGTCTGCGTGGCCAATCAAGCTCCGAGGCTGCCTGTTCCGTCCGGCGAAACTTAGCGCAAAAATGGCTAAAGGATGGCGGAACGGCAGCGAGAATGTCTCTTCTTATGATACTTGAAGACAGATACCTGAAGACAGCTATTGGAGCGGGTCATTCAGCAGTTCGCGATGGCTGTCGGCAGCCGGTACGCCAAACATCCGTGAACCGCTGCTTCTTAGCTAAGGCGCCGGCTTCGCAAGTGCCGCGCCGGCAGCGCAAACGT
>CAXTRN010000169.1:0-8138 GCA_964246645.1 uncultured Acidobacteriaceae bacterium | reverse complement strand
GTGGTGGAACGGCGGATGGAAGAGATGGGCGCGGGACGGTTTGTCCCCAATGCCCTTAGTCTATGCGGCGCCGAAGCAGCGCCGGCTGCCATGACGGACGGCTCCCCGGAGGCCTTTGAGGAAGAAAAAACCAAGCACAGCCCTTCCCTTCTGCTGATTACCGGACCGAACATGGGTGGGAAAAGTACGTTTCTGCGACAGGCAGCGCTGTTGACGCTGATGGCGCAGTGCGGCTCGTTTGTGCCGGCGGAGCGGATGCGTTTGGGGCTTGCGGACCGGATTTATACGCGAATCGGGGCAGCGGATAATGTGGCCCGAGGACGTTCGACGTTTATGGTCGAGATGACGGAAACGGCGGCGATCCTGAATACAGCGACCGCCAAGTCTCTGGTGTTGCTGGACGAGATGGGTCGCGGCACCGCGACCTATGACGGACTTTCGCTGGCGTGGGCGACGGTGGAGCACCTCCACGACCGCATCGGCGCGCGGACGTTGTTTGCGACGCATTACCATGAGTTGACGCTGCTGGCCGACCGTTTGGGGCGGCTGAAAAATGCGCGGGTAACGGTGCGCGAGCGTGAAGGCGGCATCGTGTTTCTGCACGCGGTGGAGGCCGGGGCGGCGAGCAAAAGTTACGGTATTGAGGTGGCGCGGCTGGCGGGGTTACCGGGGCCGGTGATCGAGCGGGCGCGGGCGGTGCTGCGGGTGCATGAGCGAGACGAGGCGCAGGGGATACGCGAGGCCGCGCCGCCGCCGCCGGGACGCGCCCCTGCGTTACAGATGACGATGTTTACGCCACTTTCCCAACGAATTGTGGACCAGCTGGAATCGCTGGATGTGGACGGCCTGACCCCGCGCGAGGCGCTGACCTTATTGGGCGAGCTGCAACGCGAGTTGAAGGGCGGGGTGGCCTGATGGCGGTGGCTCGGGGAGGAAAAGTAGAAAGCAGTTTTCCTTTGAAGACGGCCAGGAGAGCCGGAGCAGCCGCCAATCCCAAGGCGATGGTGATCGCCGGGGTGATGAGCGGGACTTCGGCGGATGGTGTCGATGTCGCGATCTGCCGGGTCTCACCCGGGCCTGGCACCCCGGGGTCGACGCCGCGGGTAAAGGTACTGGCACATCGCGGTTTTCCCTACCCGGCGGAGGTGCGCGAAGCAGTGCTGGCAGCCATGGGTGGCCGGCCAACGGCTGAGAACACTTCGCATGTAACTACGAACGCCTCGCACAATGCGACGGCGGCGCTGGCGCATCTGTCGTGGCGGCTGGGCGCGGTGTACGCGGATGCGGTGGAAGAAACGGTGCGGCGCACAGGGCTTCGGCCGGTGCTGGTGGCATTGCATGGACAGACGATCTATCACCAGGCCGGTTCCGGTGAGCCGGCAGGCGGTGAACCGGCGAGGCACGATGCGGGCGAACGTGTGAGCGAGCATGCGATGACAGGAACGCGTTGCACATGGCAGACGGGCGAGCCTGCCGTGGTGGCCGAGCGGCTGCGCCTGCCCGTGATCAGTGACTTTCGTACGGCGGATCTGGCGGCAGGTGGCCAGGGCGCGCCGTTAGTGCCGATGCTGGATTTTTGTGCGTTTCGGCACCCGACCGAAAATCGCATTTTGCTCAACCTGGGCGGCATCGCTAACCTGACGGCGCTGCCTGCCGGGGGCACCCCGGAGGATGTACTTGCCTTCGACACCGGGCCGGCCAATATGGTGATCGACGCCTGTATGGAGCGTTTGACGGGACGGGTGTACGACTGTGGGGGCGGACTGGCCAGTCGCGGGACGGTGCTGGAACCCGTACTGCGCGATTTGTTGGCCGACCCGTACTTCGCAGTTTTGCCGCCCAAAAGCTGCGGCCGGGAACAGTTTGGGGCGGCCTTCACCGAGAAGTTACTGGCGCGGTGTGCGGCCGAGGGCGCGAAGAAGGCAGACATTGTGGCGACCGCAACCGCGTTCACGGCGGAAACGATTCTGGACGCGTATCGCCGCATTGTCTGGTCTCACCTCGGGCAGCGCGCGCCGCTGGCCCGGGCCACGAAGGTGTTCCTTTCTGGCGGCGGAGCGCACAATGTGGCGCTGCGGCGGCAGCTGGAAGCAGGTTTTACCCCGCTGCATGTGGCGGTGAAGACAACAGAAGCGGCCGGCCTTGCGGTTGAGGCGAAGGAGGCGGCAGCGTTTGCGCTGCTCGGGTGGCTGAGCTGGCATGGGCTGCCGGGCAATCTGCCGGCGGCGACCGGAGCGTCACGGGCGGTGGTGCTGGGGCGCTTGTCGCATGGTTAGGTTCCCCTTTTATTGTGCAAAGCGGCAAATTTGTGGCATTTCCCGATTTGGCGGCGGTTTGCGAAAGAATTTGCAAATTAAATGGCTCGCCGGGCTCATGTTTTCTACGAACCTGCCGATAAGACGGGATGTGCTCGTCCTGCTTCCAAAACTCTGTTTCCTTTCGCTCATGCTGCTGTTGGGCAATGGGTGCCGCAGTCGCGGCAGTGATCCGGACACGGTGCGATTTCTGATTGAAAGCTCACCCAACAACCTGGACCTGCGGCAAGGTACCGATGCGCAATCGGAACGGGTAGGTGCGCTGATCTTCGATGCGTTGGTGCACAAGGATGAGCATTTCGGTTTGCAGCCCTGGCTGGCCACCGCCTGGGAGCAGCCCGAACCGCGGACCTGGGTGTTTCACCTGCGGCCCGGCGTTCGCTTTCATGATGGCAAACCGCTGACTGCCGTCGACGTTGCCTGGTCTATCCGAAGCATGACCAACGGGGTGCTCACGACCTCCAAGGGTGGATCGTTTGCCGGAATTACCTCGGTTGACACGCCGACACCGCTGACGGTTGCCGTCCACACGGCCAAACCGGACCCGGGATTGCTCTTTAATCTGAGCGACGGTCTTTTCGGTGTTGTGGAGGACGGAGCGGGGCGTGATGAAGGCTTGCACCCTGTGGGGACCGGGCCTTTTCGCTTTGTGGATCAGGTGCAAGACAAGGAAGTTGTGCTTGAGCGCAACCCGGTTTGGTGGGGCGGCGCTCCGAAGCTGGCGCGGGTGCAGTTTGCCGTGGTCCCGGACAATATCTCGATGGCGCTGGAGCTGAAAAAGGGCTCGGCGGATGCGGAAAGCAATGCGATCACGCCGGACGAAACGCATGCGTTGGCCGATGTTCCGCATCTGCGCACGGAGGTACGTCCGGGAGCGGATGTATATTACGCAAACTTCAACGTGAACGACCCTGCGTTGCGGGATGTGCGGGTGCGCCAGGCAATTGCGTGTGCGATCGACAGGCAGGCGCTGATTCAGGCATTGTGGCGCGGCCGGGCCGTTCCGGCAAATACTCTGCTGCCGCCAGGCCATTGGGCCGCGGCAAGTGCGTCGGCGTTGCCGCAGTACGCGTTTGACCCGGCGCGTGCCAGCGCATTGCTGGATGCCGCCGGTTTGCGGCCTGACGCCCAGGGCGTTCGCTTGCACATCACGCTGAAAACGTCGACGGACGAGACGACGCGGCTGCTGGCACAGGTACTGCAGCAGCAAATGGGGTCGGTGGGCATTCAATTGGCTTTGCGCAGCGCAGAGTTCGGCACCTTTTATGCGGACATCACGCGGGGCGCCTTCCAAATGTATATTCTGCGCTGGACGGGCTCCAATGAGGATCCGGACATCTTTCGTTTTGCCTATGCCAGCAGTAGTTTTCCCCCTCGCGGTGGAAACCGGGGGCGGTATGGCAATCCGCAACTGGACGCACTGCTTGAGTCGGCGACGGCGACGCAAAGTGGCGCGGCGCGCCGGAACGACTACATAGAGGTCCAGCGCATGCTCGCCACCGATCTGCCGAGCTTGCCGCTCTGGTATCCGGATGTGGTGGTGGTGCATGCGAAACGGCTGGCACATGTGCATCCCGATCCGGGGGGGACCTTCGGATTTCTACGTACCGCGGAGCTGGAACCAGAAAAGTGACGTTTGGCACCTCGAACGATAACCGTACGTACCGTGTTCACCCGCTAGCTGAAGGACTAGCATGTAAAGGCTATGGCCTCCAAAACTGCCCTGCAAGCACAGATTGCCCGCAAGACCTTTCAAGCCTCAGAAGCGAAAACCGGTGCAAACGCCGGTTTGCAGCGTGAGATGGTTTTCGATATTTTTCGCCGCTGGGGATTTTTGCAGGCGTCGCTCGATCCGCTAGGCCAATATCTGCCTCCGGAGCCCTTTCCCACACCTGCACCGGACGGTGTGGATGCCACCGAAGCGCGCGAGTTCTACTGCGGCAAGATCGGGGTGGAGTTCATGCATATCGCTTCCCCAGAGAAGCGTGCATGGATACAGGAACGGATGGAACAGCGGTACACCGTTGCTGATCCGCGGCGCATTCTTTCAGGTCTGATCCGGGCCGACATCTTCGAGCAGGTCATTCAACAGCGCTATCTCGGTACCAAGCGGTTTTCATTGGAAGGGCTCACTGCGCTGATTCCGTTCTTGGACCAGCTGTTTACCACGGCCGCCGATGCCGGAGTGACCCGGTCGCTGTTCGCGATGAGTCACCGGGGACGGCTGAACGTCATGGTGAACACGGTGGGCCGTGACGCTCGTGAGATTTTTTCGAAGTTCGAGGATGTCGATCCACGGTCGACCATGGGCGGCGGTGATGTGAAATACCACATGGGCGCCACGGGGGAGATCCGCACCGCGAATGGAAAAACCGTGTCGCTGCATCTTGCTTCGAATCCGAGCCATTTGGAGGCGGTCGATCCGGTGGTGATGGGGCGAGCCCGCGCGCGGCAGGAGCGCGTGGGTGCCGGGGGCAAGCAGTGCATTCTGCCCATGATCCTCCATGGCGACGCGGCCTTTGCCGGCCAGGGCATCTGGGCAGAAACGCTGAGCCTGGCTACGATTCACGGTTTCGATGTGGGCGGCACGATTCAGGTAGTGGTGAACAATTTGCTGGGTTTTACGGCAAATCCAGAAGAGTCGAACTCTTCGCGCTTTTCGACAGATCTGGCAAAGCGGCTGCCGATTCCGATTTTTCACGTAAATGCGGAAGATCCGGAGGCGGTGGTGCGCGTGGCAGAGATCGCGGCCAGCTACCGGCAGACGTTTGGGTCCGATGTGGTGGTGGATCTGATCGGCTATCGGCGGCATGGGCATTCCGAAGTGGACGACCCTACGGTGACGCAGCCGCGGCGCTACGCGCTGCTGAAGGAGCACCCGCCGCTTTTCAAGCTGTACGCGACCCGGCTCGGCGTGGACGTCGCCGACGAGGTTACGCAGGTGCAGAATGGATTTTTCGAAGACCAGCGCCGGGCGGCGCATCACGATGTGACGCAGGAAACGCCCGGTGCCTTTGTGGTAAAGCGGATGCATGAGCTGCCGGAGTACTGGAAACCGTACTGTGGCGGCGCGCTTGGGCCGGAGGACAATCCACGGACAGGACTCGATGCGGCGGAGATTGCCTCGCTCACCGCAGCGTTAACCCGTGTGCCGGAGACTTTCCATCTCCATCCCAAGGTCGCCAAACTGCTCGAACAGCGGGGAGAGATGGGTGCGGGCAAGCGGGCGATCGATTATGGTTTTGCCGAATTGCTGGCCTACGCTTCCCTGCTGAAGAATGGCACGCCGGTCCGGCTGAGCGGACAGGATTCGCAACGAGGCACCTTTAATCAACGGCACTCCGTGTTTATCGACACAGAAACCGAAGCTCGCTGGTCGCCTCTCGCGCATTTGGGCCCAGGCTTGAATGGCAAACCGCAGGGCCGTTGGGAGGTGTATAACTCCATGCTGTCGGAGGCCGCCTGCCTGGGGTTTGAGTATGGATTTTCCCGCGATTTCCCGGAGACTCTGGTGCTTTGGGAGGCACAGTTCGGCGATTTTGCGAACGGCGCGCAAATCATCATCGATCAATTTCTAGCCGCCGGTGAGGCGAAATGGGGGCTGCTTTCAGGCCTGGTACTGTTGCTGCCGCACGGCTACGAGGGTCAGGGACCGGAGCACTCGTCGGCACGTATGGAGCGATATCTGCAATTGGCGGCGCAGGATAATTTGCAGATTGCCCAGCCTTCCACGGCTGCCCAGTATTTCCATTTGCTACGGCGGCAAGCCATGCGTCGGTGGCGCAAACCGTTGATCGTGTTTACGCCGAAATCGATGTTGCGGCATCCGGACGCGGTGTCGACTGTAGCGGACCTGGGGGCGGCTGCCTTTTGTCCCGTGCTGGCCGACAGTTCTGTAGCCAATCCGCGCCGTTTGCTGGTATGTACCGGTAAAATCGGGCACAATCTGCGCGTCGAGCGTGCCAAGCGCAAGGTAAACGATGTAGCGATCGTTTTTGTGGACCAGCTTTATCCCTGGCCGGAACAGGAGTTGCGGGCAGCATTCGAGGCACACCCGGGTGCCAAGGAGATTGTGTGGGTCCAGGAAGAGCCTGCCAACATGGGTGCTCTTTCTTTTGTCATGCCGCGGTTGCGGCAGATTGCGCATGACCGACCCGTGATTTCCGTGAAACGGACAGCGTCCGCGAGCCCGGCGACCGGCTCCGCAAAGGCACATGAGCTGGAAGAAAAAACGCTGATTGACTTGGCGTTCGGCCACTGATGGGCCTTCGAAAGGCTCGGGTCGAGAAGACGAAGGTCATTCACAATTTAGCTTCGGCCGCAGGCGGCGCGATGACGCTTTCCGCTTCATTCAGCCATATGCCGTAGGTGATTTCAGGCAGATCGGGGCCGGTATGCAGTGCCAGGACGCGGTCGCGGACAGCGGCATCCGCAGCGGTAATGCGTTCGCGCGAGCGGAGGTAATCGAGCCAGCTTTCCATGACAAAGGACTCGGTGAGCCGGGTGGCGTCGGCGGCATCGCGGTAAACGCCCCAGCGGATGGCGCCATCGCGCCGGCGCACACCCTGCATGTCGTAGATGGCGCGGGTGAAGGCGGCGCGCGCCTCAGCGGCTACCCGGTATTCCACGGTGAGGCGAACAGGGCCGTCTTCCGGACTAGGTGGATGTGGGGTGGCGAAGGTGGGGATGGGGCGTTTGGGTTGGTAGGGGGTCAGGTCCGGCAGTGCCCCTTTGAGGATGTGGATGCGAAGCAGGAATGGCAGCGACGCGGCCATGGCGGCGGCGGCGATCAATAAGGCAGTCGCGGTTGAGCTTTTCTCGGCGATGGCGCCCCAAACGATGCTGCCGAGCGCCAAGCCGCCCTGCATCGTCATCAGGTACAGGCCCAGGGCGCGGGCGCTCACCCAACGCGGGATGGACAGTTGCACAGAAACATTGAGCGTGGACATGCTGGCGGTCCAGGCGAAACCCGCGCCGAGCAGGGTAAGGATGACAAGAAAGGGGTTGCGCACCAGAGCCAGAATCACAAGAGCAACGACGTAGTAGAGCGAGGAAGCAGTCAGAATCGTGTCGGCATCGACTTTTTGGCGCAGGCGGGCGAGCGTGGACGCACCTACGACCGCGCCGATGCCGAGCGAGCCGTTGAGAAGGCCATAGCCGAGCGCACCCTGGTGGAGATCCCGTTTGGCAACAAGAGCCAGCAGCGACCAAACGGCGCTCACGAAGAAAGTGAACCCGAAGGCGCGGGTGAGGGAGCCCTGGAGGGTAGGTGCGAAGCGCAGGTAGCGCAGGCCGGAGCGAACCGAGCCAAGGATGCGCTCTGCCGGCAGAGCACTTTTATACAAAGGATTGCGATGCCACCGCCACAGTATCCAGATGACGCCGGCAAAGGATGCCGAGTTGAGCAGAAAAACCCAGCCCGCACCCGTATCGGCCTTTACGAACGCCGCAACGAGCAGGCCACCGAATGCCGGGCCGACAGCACGCGCCAGGTTATTGCTGGCGGCGTTGAGCGTAATGGCGCTGGGCAGCTGACTTGCCGGCACAAGCTCGGGCACAATGGCCTGCCATGCCGGATTGTTCATCGACGAGCCAACATTCAGCAGAAAAGTGAAACATAGCAGCGACACCGGAGTCACTTTTCCAACAAAGGTAAGCACAGCCAAAATCGCCACCGCACCCAGCATCCAGCACTGCCAGAAGATCAGGAGGCGGCGCCGGTCGTAGATGTCGGCGGTGGCGCCGGCAAACAGACCCAAAAGCAGCACCGGCAGGCTGGCCGCGGTCTGCATGAGAGCGATGAGCAGTGGCGAGGCGGTGAGT